>DASTZY010000081.1:0-12505 GCA_035764085.1 Gaiellaceae bacterium | reverse complement strand
CTCGCCGAAGCGCTCGCGCAGCCCGGCGGTCGCGCGGAAGACGCCGCCGGCGCGGCCGACGTCCTCGCCCAGCACCATCACCCTCTCGTCGCGCGCGAGCTCGACGTGGAAGCCGTCGTTGATCGCCTCCACCATGAAGAGTGCCCGGGCCTCAGGCATCCCAGCCCTCGCGCAGGTTCGGCGGCGGGAGGACGTAGGCGTTGTCGAAGACGAGCTCGGGATCCGGCTCCGGCTCGGCCTCCGCCTCGGCGATGCCCTGCCGCATCGTCTCGAGCGCCTCGTTCCTGACCTCCTCCGCGGTCGCGTCGTCGAGCACGCCGAGCCGGCGGAGGTACGTCTCGTAGCGGCCGACGCACTCGTTGCGCTTCTCCTCCTCGACGCGGTCGAGGTCGATGTACGCGCGCGGGTCGTCGGCCGTCGCGTGAGGCGCGGCGCGGTAGGTGACGGCCTCGATGAAGGTCGGCCCGCCGCCGGCGCGGCCGCGCTCGACGGCCTCCCTCGTGGCCTCGTAGACGGCGAGCACGTCGCCGCCGTCGACCCGTACCCCCGGCATCCCGTAGCCGACCGCCTTGTCGGCCAGCGCCTCCGCGTGCGTCTGCGCCGACAGCGGCGTCGAGATCGCCCACTGGTTGTTGTTGCAGAAGAGGATCAGCGGCGCCTGCATCACCGCCGCGAGGTTGGCGCCCTCGTGGAACGAGCCCTCGCTCGTCGCGCCGTCGCCGAAATAGGCGATCGCCACGGTCGGGTTGCCCTTCAGCTTCTCGCCCCACGCGAGCCCGGCGGCATGCGGCACGTGCGTCGCGATCGGCACGCAGATCGACGCGACGCGGTACTCCGCCGGGTTCCACCAGCCGGCCGGGTGCCCGCGCCACCAGTGGAGCACCGTGCTCGCCGGAATCCCGCGCAGGAGCCCGATCGCCGACTCGCGGTAGCTCGGGAAGATCCAGTCCTCACCGGCGAGCGCATGCACGGCGCCAGCCTGCATCGCCTCGTGGTTCCAGAAGATCGCGTAGGTGCCGATCCGGCCCTGGCGGTGGTAGACGACGGAGCGCTCGTCGTAGGTGCGCAGGAGAATCAGCGAGCGATAGATCGCAAGGAGGTCGTCCGCGCCGAGCCCGTCGACCTCACGCTCCTCGTCGATCACGCGCCGAAGCTCGCGTTCCTCCGGGGCGACTTTGGCCACGGCCGCGTAGCCTAGTCGGACGAGGCGCCGCGTAGGATCGCACGCGTGGAGCGAAAGCAGCCGGACCTCGTCCTGATCGTCGCCCGCTCGTTCGCGACCAAGCTGGCCACGCCGACGCTCATCACAGATGTGAGGGGTGACCTCGTCTTCTTCAACGACGCAGCCGGCGAGCTGCTCGGACGTTCCTATCTCGACGTCGGCGAGCTGCCTGTGTCGCGGTGGCAAGAGCTCTTCGATCCCCGGACGCTGGACGAGGAGCCGCTGACCCCGGAACAGACGCCGAGTGGCATAGCGCTCCTGCAGCGGCGGCCGGTTCATGGCTCGTTTGCGTTCCGCGGGCTCGACGGCCGCGAGCGGGAGATCACCGTCACGGCGTTCCCGCTCTTCTCGCGTCCCGACGAGGTCGTTGGAGTGATGTCGATCTTCTGGGAGCTTCCGGCGGCGCCGTGATCGTCCGCATCTGGGGTGCGCGGGGGTCGCTCTCCGCGCCGGGGCCCTCGACCGTCAGCTACGGCGGCAATACCTCCTGCGTCGAGCTCGAGCTCGGCGACGGCACGACGCTCATCCTCGACGCGGGCTCCGGGATCCGGGAGCTCGGGCAGCGGCTGGTCGAGCGGGATCCCGGCACGCTGTACATCTGCCTGACCCACCTCCATCTCGACCACGTCGAGGGCCTCGGCTTCTTCGCCCCGCTCTGGCAGGCCGGGTGGAAGCTCCGCTTCTGGGGCCCGCCGTCCACGACGGCGACGCTGCAGGAGCGAGTCTCGCGATACCTGTCTCCGCCCCTGTTTCCGATCGGCCTCTCGGAGGCCCCGTCCGAGGCCGTGTTCGAGGACGTGCCGCGGGAACCCTGGCGCGTCGGCAGCGCGATCGTCGAGGCGCAGACGGTCGAGCACCGAGGGCCCACGATCGGATACCGGATCGAAGAGGCCGGCCGGGTGCTGGCCTACCTCCCCGACCACGAGCCGTACCTGACCTCCGCGCTCGGCGACCCGCCCGAGTGGATCTCGGGCTGGGCGCTCGCGGCGGGCGCCGACCTCCTCCTGCACGACTCGCAATACACCGACGACGAGTACGTGGGGCGTTCGGGTTGGGGCCATTCGAGCGGCGCTCACGCTGCCGCCTTCGCCAGAGCGGCGGACGTGAGCCGCCTCGCGCTGTTCCACCACGATCCCATGCGCTCGGATCGCGCACTGGACCAGCTCTACGACCAGGTTGCGGAACTCGTCGGAAAGACCCAGGAGCCTCCCCTGATCGGGCGTGAGGGACTCGAGATCGATCTCGGGGTTGTGACGTAGGAAACATCGTATTTAGGGAAGAAATGGTTGTTTTTTGCCGTCTTTATGGTTGGATGTGACTTCCGAGACGAGCAGCCCAACTGCGGAAACTCAAGGCTGACGTCGCGTACCCCATGGGGAGGGCAAAAATGAGTGAGTCTCAAAGGCGCTATCGCCGGAGGGTGCTGCGGCCCACGCTCGTTCTCGCGGCGCTCGCGGCGCTCTCAATCGTTCTCGTACCGACAGGGTCGGCAGGAACCACCAGCAAGCCGTTCGCGGCCAACTTCGGCTCGACCGTGCTGCCCGCTGCAAACGCACCTGCGGCCGGGGCCGCCGGTGACGGGTCCGTCTCGTTCGCGATCACCGACGAGACCAAAAACCAGCAGCTGGGCTCGGCGAACGTCTACGCGCCGGCCGGCGTCACGATCACCGGCACCGACGCGTCGGCCTCGAACCTCGATCCGTCGCAGACGTTCCCGGCCACGACGCTGAAGCTGCGGAACCTCAACCTGGATCCGCCGACGACCTCGGCGACGTATGGCACGACGATCTACGTCAGCGCACCGTGCGGCTCGTTCACCTGGAGCATCGACGCTCACCAGAGCAACGACTACAACTCGAGCTCGGGGAACAGCCTCTTCCTTGACGGCCCGAAGAGCAGCCTCAACACGCTGGACGCCGGGAGCTGCCACCTTGCATGGATCCATCAACCGGCTTCCGCGATCACGAGCACTCCGATCACCGACACGCCTTTCTCGGCCGGAAACAGCGTGGCCGTGGCTGTCGAGGACGCGAGCAATACCCCGATCAACCTGAACACCGGGACGGCGACGCTCGCGGTCAACGGCTCCTTCGACTGCGGTGCTTCCTGCGGGAGCTTCACGGGCACGACGTCGACGACGTTCAGCCAAGGGGTGGCCACGTTCCCGACCTTCCAGAGCGCGTTCCCGGGGACCGGGTTCACCGCCACGGCCAGCGCATTCGGCTTGACCAGTCAGGCGAGCAGCCCGCCGTTCGTGATCGAACCGAGCGGTGCCAACTGCATCGGCAAGGATCCCTGCGTCATCAACGGACCGGCCGGCAACGGCCAGGTCGGCATCAGCGGCAGTGGCGGCAACTTCATCTACATGGCGTTCAGCAGCTCCACTCTCCCGGCGTCGGTCACCGGCCCGGGAGGCGGCTGCGCGAGCTTCACGGGCACGCACACCGACTTCGCCGAGACGGACGCACGAAGCGGCGACGGCACGCTGACGGTCACGCTCTCGATCAAGAACAACGATCTGAAGCAGGCCTACGGCCCGAACTACGGCCAGCCGAACGTCCCGATCTGCGTCGGCGTCAGGTTCCTGTCCGGCAACACGCCGGTCAACTGCGATCCCACCAACCCGGACACCGGTTTTCCGTGGGCGGACCGGCTGCTCAACTCGACGCACGTGTTCGGCGGCCAATATGGCACGGCGGTGTGCGACAACATTCCGGGCGACGCCGGTTTTGGCTACTGGTGGGGAGTCGCCGGCACCTATCAGGATCCGAACCCGCCATTTGATGCCAGCTCGATCCCTCTCGTGACGAGCTGGGGCGGGACCGGCACGAGCCCATCGAGCACCCGCACGTTCGTACTCAGCGTCCCGAGCGATTGGGACATGCAGGGCCATGGCTAGAGCCCTGCAGCTGACCTAGCGAACCAGACTCACCGGCCGCCGCTTCCATTCAATCCGGGAGCGGCGGCCGGTCGATCTTCACGACGTCGAGTGCCGCCAGGATCGCGTCGCGCTCGGCTGCGAGCTCGTTGGCCGCCTCCCGCCCGAGCTCCGCAAGCCGGACCAGCGCGTCGAGCGTGAGGGCGATCTCGTACTCGATGTTGCGCATCCCGAGGTTCTCGCTCTCGAGCCGGGCGATGCGAAGGCTCTCGGCAAGGGGTATGCGAGCGTCGTGTTGCCGACCGGCCTGCATCAGCGCCCAGCCGGAGAGCCGTTGCAACATCACAGCGAGGACGGCCACACCCGCCGTCGTCTCCGTCTCCAGTAGGGCCTCGGCGGCGAGGTCGAGCGCCGCGCCATGCGACCCCTCGAGCACGTGCGACTCGACCTGCCAGACGGACGTGGCGAGGAGTTCGACCGGATCGTCCGCGGCCGCGAGCAGCTCGCGCGCCTCGTCGAGCAGCGGGCGCGATTCGTCGAAGCTGCCGATCCGCGCGAGAAAGCGGCCGAGCTCGTTCGCCGCGCTCCCGATCAGGAGCGGATTGGCGGTATGGCGGCGGATCTCGAGCGAGTGCCGCAGGAACGGCTCCGCCTCCTCCATTCGCCCCTGGTCGGAGCGAAGGATCCCGAGGTTCACCTCGGTGACGGCCACCCCGGCTTCGTCTCCGATCTTCAGGAACGTCTCCCGCGCGCGGGCGAGCAGCTCACCCGACTCCTCCCAGCGCCCGCCGAGGTAGGCGCGAATCCCCATGATGTTGAGCGCCGAAGCGAGCCGCTCGAGATTCCCGATTCGCTCGTAGATCTCGACTGCGAGCGGCGAATGCGTCGCCTCTGCGCTCCGGCCCAGCGCCAGAAGCGACCAGTCGAGGATGAAGTACGCCTGCGCAACGGCTTCCTCCGCGCCGCGATTCTCTCCCTCGGAGATCGCCCGCCGGCACCACTCCATCGCATCCTTGGGACGCCCCTGGTGCTGCAGCACGCTCGCGTACCAGCCGTAGAGGCGCGCCCGCTGCGCGCCGGCGTCTTCGGTGTCGATCCCCTCCAGAACGCCGAGAGCACGGGTCAGGCGGCGTAGCGCGAGCGGATATCGGCCCTGCCGTAGCGGAACGATCGCCTCCTGCTGCATGAGCCGCGCCTCCTGCACGGGTTGCCCCTGCCAGAACGTCCGCGCCTCGCGGTAGGCGGCATCGGCTTCCTCGTACGCGGCGACCCGCATCCGGACATCGCCGAGGAATTCCCAGATCCACGCGACCTCGTCCGCAGGAACTTCCGGCCACTGCTTCGCCGCCTCGAGGGCCCGCTCGAGGAACTGGATCGTCTCGACGTTCGCGTACTTCTCCTCGGCGCGGAGCGCCGCGGCGACCGAGTAGCGCCACGTCTCGGGCCACCGTTCGCCGCGGTGGAAGTGGAGCGAGAGCAACTCGGCGGAGTCCTCGGCGCGATCGCCCTCGCGCTGCTCCATCACCTCGGCGACGCGGCCGTGAAGCTCGCGCCGCCGTTTGTACGAGAGTCCGTCGTAGGCGCCGTCCCGGATCAACGCGTGCCGGAACCGGAAGTGGCCCGGCACGTTCGGGTCGCGCTCGACGAACTCGGCGAGCCGGTCCCAGGCCTCGGAGTCGGAAGCAGCCGTCGGGTCTCCCTCCAGCACGTCGTGAATCAATGCACCCGAGAACGAGGCGCCCAGGACGGACGCCCAACGGAGCAGCGCCCGATCGCCGGGCGCGAGCCGGTCGATCCGGGTGGCTACGAGCTCCTCGACCGTGTCGGGGAGCTCTGCGCCGGCCTCGGCGTCCTCCGGCGACGCAAGCTCCTGCAGGAAGAGCGGATTGCCCGCGCCGCGGTCGAAGATCGCCTCGAGCTCCGTATCGCTGAGGCTGCGGTCGCCGGCCGCAGCGCGAATGAGGGTCTTCGCGTCGTCAGCCGGAAGGGGCTCGAGACGTAACGTCAACGCCGGCAGCGGCGGTGTTCCTTCGGCTGCCAGGAACCCCTCGCCTTCCGGTCGTCGGGTCGTGCAGGCGAGCCAGGGCCGCGTAGGCAGCTGCGTTCCGAGGTGACGGAGAAGATCGGACGAGGCGTCGTCCATCCAGTGAACGTCCTCGAACAGGAGCAGTGTCGGTGCGTCGAACAGCTTCCCGAGCATCGAGCCGACGACGCCGTGCAGGCGCGCGCGCCGGAACGAGGGATCGAGGTCGTCCACCTCCGGCGTGGTCTCGACCTCGATGTCGAGCGGCGCGGCGAGCAGCGGTGCCCAGGGGACGAGCTCGGGATCGAGCGCCATCAGCCGCTCGGAGATGACGGCGCGATTGTGCGCCCCGCCGCCGTTCAGCTGGACGTCGAGAGCGCCGCGCAGAAACGGCCGGAAGGGGTGGTAGGGCGTTGACGACTCGTACTGGTCGCAGCGCAGCGTGATCTGCGTCATGTCCGCGCAGTTGTCCCGGAGCTCGTCGGCGAGCCGTGACTTGCCGATCCCGGGTTCCCCGATCAGCTCGACCATGCTTCCGAAGCCCATCCGCACCGGGGCTACGGACGCGCCGAGCACCGCTCGCTCGCGCTCGCGGTCGACGAAGGGAAGTCTTTCGCCCGGGGCAGCCCTCTCATCCGCCTGTTCGTCCTCGACCAGGAGATCGCCGAGGACGAACGCCTGCACGGGCTCGGCCTTGCCCTTCAGCTGCAGCGGCTCGAGCTCAGTGCCCGCGAAACGCCCGCCGCCGCGTTGGTAGGCGGACTCGGCTACCCAGATCTCGTCCTCCCCGGCTTTGGCCATCAGCCGGGCGGCCAGGGCGGCGGTGTCGCCGAGAATGGTGTACGTCCGCCGGAACGGCGCACCGACCTGGCCGGTGAACACGCGACCTTCGCTGACCCCGATGTGGACCGGCAGCGGCAGGCCGGCGTCGACGATGGCGCGCACGGTGCGAAGCAGGCGCTCCTCGTCGTCCCCGAACGTCTGCGGCGCCCCGGAGACGAGGATGATCCGTCCGCCGTCCCGGTCGACGTCGCTCTCCAGGAACGTCACCTGGTGATCCGCCGCAGCTTCCTGGATCGTCCGGGCGAGCACCTCGAGCGCCTCAGCCGCGGACGCGGATCCCTCGGTCGCGATGATCTCGTCGACGCCCGAGTAGCGGACGAAGGCGATCGCCGCGTGCCGATGCTCACCCTCGAGCGGCCCGACCTCGAGCAGCTGTGCGCGCAACGGCGCGGGAACCGCGAGCTCGAGCGGAATCCCGTCCGGGTCGGGCAGCGGCTCGACCGCGCCGTGTACGTCCGGGGCGGCCTGCAGAAGGCGACCGGGTCCCTTCTCCTCGCCGAGCGTCGACGAATCGAGCTGCTCCGCCGTCTCCGGGCTGACGAGGATCTCGCCGGCCTCGGACGCCGCCTCCATCTCGACGGTGCGGCTCGCTGCTGGACCGGTGACGAGCAGCTCGCGGTGCGCTTCTCCGACGAGGAAGAAGCTGAAGAGACCGGAGTGGATCCCGGCATGCATCTTGAGCTGCACGGCACCGGCCGACGTGCGCGGACGGCCGATCGCGCGAAGGGTGCTCCGCATTACGAAGGCGGCGCGCGCCGCCCGCTGGGCATGATCCGCGCCCTGGTAGAGCAGGAGAAGTGCGTCGCCGCCGAACTTGAGCAAGCCTCCTCCCTCGGCGTAGGCGACCTGGAGCAACGCGCTGAAGGTTGCGTTCATGACCTCGGTGACCTCTTCCGCACCGGCACGACCGCTGCTCGACAGCTTCTCGGACATCGCCGTGAAGCCCGAGATATCGATGAACGCGAGTGTCCCGTCGACTTCGAGCCAGCGCTGATCGGGACTCTTCTTGAGCCACTCGAGCGTCAGTCGGGGAACGAAGGGGACGAGCTCGTCCATCCTCGCCGACATCGACCCGGCATCCAACGCCGCCACGCCGCAGATTCTGCGCGAAAGGCCCCGCTTTCGGAAGGATCTCTAGACGAGTGCCGAGACCGCGTCCCGCTCGGCCTCGAAGACGGCGCGTTCGACGTCGCCGATGTCCTCGCCGTCGACGTGGAGCGGCTGCGGGACGTCGCAGCGGATCTCGATCCGGTCGAGATCGTGCTCACGGAGAAACCGACGGGCGTCGGCGCGGCCGCTGAGGACACGGGCCGCCACCGAGGGCAGCGAGACGGGTGCAACCTCGACGGGAGCGACGAGGTCGAGGCCGCGGTCGAACGCCGCGCTGCGGGCGATCGGCAGCCCGACTCCGCCCGCGTACGTGTACGGGCTGCCGTTCGCGACGAACGCGGCCGCCGCTCTCCCGTGGCCCTCGATCTCGAGCTGCGGCTCGATCCGGCCTCGCCGCTCCGCGAGCGCACGGACGATCGCCCACGCATAGGCGCGGTCGCCGGGGCGGCGCCCGTCCTGCGGACGGCCCAGCTCGTCGACGCGCCGCACGACCTCGGCGGGCAGCCCGATGCCCGCGGCGAACCCGAAGCGGCGGCCGTTGGCCCGGCCGAGCGAGATCCGGCGGCTGCGCCCCTCGGCGAGCGCGTCGGCCACCTGCCGGGCCGCGGCCACCGGGTCGCGCGGGAGCCCGAGCGCCCGCGGCAGCACGCTGGTCCCGCCGCCCGGCAAAAAGCCGATCGGCACGTCGGCGTCCAGGCCGTTCAGCGCCTCGTTGAAGCCGCCGTCCCCGGAGAAGACCACGACCGCCTCGGCGCCGCCCGAGCAGGCGTCGGTCACGAGCTCCGTCGCGTGGCCCGCCCGCTGGGTGAGGAAGACGTCCAGCTCGCCGGCGCGCTCGAGCTCGGCGCGCACCGCCGCGAGCCGCTCCTCGTCGACGCGGGTAGCGAACGGGTTGACGACGAGAGCTAGGCGCATGTCACCGCGAGGCGTAGCCGCGCATGCCGTCGAGCAGGAGCGCGGTGAAGCGGTCGGCCAACTCGTCCGTCTCGCCGCCGGGGCGCAGCCAGGTATACGCCCAGTTCACCGCCGACAGGGCGAGCAGCGCCGCCGTCGCATCGTCGAGATCGGTCCGCAGCTCACCGAGCTCGCGTCCCTCGCGGAAGAGCGCGCGGAAGCGCTCCTCGTAGCGGCGGCGCTCGGCGACGAACTCGTCCCGCCGCTCGCCCTCGAGGTACCGCCACTCCCGGACGAACACGGTGGCGACGTCGAGCTGTTCGGCGACGACGCGGAGGTGTCCGCGCAGCGCCGCCCGGATCCGCTCGACCACCGGCCCCTCCTCCGGCACCGCATCCAGTGCGTCGTGGAAGGCCGCCGAGCCCTCGCGCGCGACCTCCCACAACAGGTCGGCCTTCGACTCGATGTGTGCGTAGAGCGAGCCCTTCTGGACGCCCATCGCCTCGGCGAGGTCGCCGACCGACGTGCCGTGGTAGCCCTTCTCCGCAAAGAGGCGGGCGGCGGCGCGGGTTAGCTCGGTGCGGCGGGCGGACATCTAAGATAGGAAACCTAACGATCGTTCGGAAGGTGGTGCTGCGTGGCAGCCGTCGAGATTCCCCGTGACGAGCAGGCATTTCTCGAGTACGTCCAGTCCGGCGGCCAGGTCGAGACGGCCGACTGGATGCCGGAGGACTACCGGGCGAAGCTGATCAAGTTCATCGAGATGCACGGCAACTCCGAGCTCATGGGCGTGCTGCCCGAGCGCGAGTGGATCCTCCGTGCCCCGACGCTCCAGCGCAAGCTCGCGCTGACGGCCAAGGTGCAGGACGAGGTCGGCCACGCGCAGCTCATCTACCGCGTCGTCGAGGACCTCGGCAAGCCGCGAGCGCAGTGCCTCGCCGATCTCGTGGACGGGAAGGCGAAGTTCCACAACGTCTTCCATTACCCGACCGAGACCTGGGGCGACGTCGGCGTGATCGCGTGGCTCGTCGACGCCGCGGCGATCATCAGCCAGAAGGCGCTGCTCAAGTGCTCGTACGCGCCGTACGCGCGGATCATGAAGAAGATCTGCTGGGAGGAGTCGTTCCACATCCTCCACGGCCGCGACGTGATCCTCGCCATGGTGACCGGCACGCCGGAGCAGTTCGAGCTCGTGCAGGAGGCGCTGAACCGGTGGTGGGGGCCCCTGATGCAATTCCACGGGAACCCGATCCCGAAGGACGAGGACCCGATGTACCTGTGGCGGATCAAGTCGCAGGGCAACGAGGAGGCACGGCAGCAGTTCCTCGACGGGTACGTGCCGCAGATCCGCGAGCTCGGGCTCACCGTGCCCGACCCGAAGCTGCGCAAGCGGGACGACGGCGTCTGGGAGTACACCGAGCCCGACTGGGCCGAGCTCAAGCACGTCGTCACCGGCCACGGGCCCAAGACCGAGGAGCGGCTCGCTTTCCGCCGCCGCTTCCTCGAGCAGGAGCAGTGGGTGCGCGACGTGGTTCTGGCGGCGTGATCTTCGAGGTGTTCAGGCAGGAGCGGCGCGGCCAGCCGTTCGAGCACGCCGGCTCGGTGGTCGCCCCCGACGCGGACTTCGCGGAGGCCTGGGCGCGCGAGCAGTACGGCCGGCGCGGCGAGTCGGTCGCGCTCTGGCTCGTCCCGCGCGACGCGATCCGCGACGTCGAGGACTGGGCGGACGAGTTCGATCTCAAGTACCGCCGCGTCGACGGCTACTCGATCAAGGCCCGCCTGAAGGAGGCGCGTGAACGAGCAGGCACTGCTGGGGCTGGCTGACGACGAGCTCGTCCTCGGCTGGCGTGACTCGGAGTGGACGGGGATCGCGCCCATGCTCGAGGAAGACGTCGCCTTCTCCTCCATCGCGCAGAACGAGATCGGGCACGCGCGCGCCGTCTACTCGCTCCTGGCCGACGACCCCGACGTGCTGGCCTTCGATCGTCGGCTGGACGAGTACCGCTGTGCACCGCTCGTCGAGCTCCACCTGCTCGAGTGGGCGCACACGATCGCCAGGCGCTGGCTCTACGAGGTCGCCGACGAGGTCCGGATCACGGCGCTCAAGGAGGACTCCGACCCGGCCGTCGCCGGTCTCGCGGCGAAGATCGACCGCGAGGAGGCGTACCACCGAATGCATGCCGAGATGTGGCACGAGCGGTTGCGCGACGAGCCGCGCTTCCGGACCGCGGTCGAGGAGCTGTGGCCGTACGCGCTCGGCGTTCTGCCGGCGGAGCTGCGGGGCGAGCTCGTGACGCGAGTGGGCTTGGACAACGTGGAGGCCGTCGAGCGCGGGACGCACACCGACGAGCTCGGGCCGCTGTGGGAGGAGATGACGATCGTGCGGCGATCCGCGCCCGCGGGAGCGCAATGGTGACGGAGACCACCGTCCCGAAGCTGCTCGACTGGGCGCGCCGGCTGCAGGCGATCGCCCAGACCGGCGTGGCCTACGACGGCACGCGGGTATACGACCGCGAGCGCTACGAGCAGGTGCGCCGGATCGCGGCGGAGATGTTCGCCTCGGACGGCGAGGTCGGGGCCGCCGACGCCGTCCTCGCCCTCGAGACGGGCCACGCGACCCCGAAGCTCGACGTGCGCGGGGTCGTCTTTCGCGGCGACGAGATCCTGCTCGTTCGCGAGGCCGGTGCGTGGAGCCTGCCCGGCGGCTGGGCCGACGTGGGCGAGAGCCCGGGCGAGGCCGCCGTCCGCGAGGTGCTCGAGGAGTCGGGCTGGGAAACCCGCGCGGTCAAGCTGCTCGCGCTGCTCGACCGCGATCGCCACGGCTACGAGCCGCACGCCTGGCACATCTGGAAGGCGATCGTGCTCTGCGAGCTCGCCGGCGGCGAGCAGCAGGCGCTGCACTCGGAGACGGACGAGGCACGCTTCTTCGCACGCGACAGCCTTCCCGCACGGCTGCGCTCGGGCGACGCCACCCGCGCGTTGGTCGAGCGGGCCTTCGAGCATCGGGAGCATCCGGAATGGCCGGCGGACCTGGACTGACCGAGCCGCAGGTCTGGGAGGCGCTCGACGAGATCCCGGATCCGGAGATACCCGTGGTGTCGCTGGTCGACCTCGGGGTCATCCGCTCGGTCGATGTCCGGAACGGACATGTGCGGATCGAGTTCACGCCGACCTTCCTCGGCTGCCCCGCGCTCGAGTTCATGAAGCGCGCAATCGAGGAGAAGGTGCCCGGCGCCGAGGTGCAGGTCGTCACCGACGATTCGTGGTCGACGGACAAGATCACGCCCAGCGGTCGCGAGAAGCTCCGCGCCGCCGGATTCGCCCCGCCCGCGCCGAGGCTGGTGCAGTTGCAGTCGCAGGTGCACAGGTGCCCGTACTGCGGCTCGACCGAGACGCGCCTCGAGAACATCTTCGGCCCCACGCCGTGCCGGTCGCTGCGCTACTGCGAGAGCTGCCGCCAGCCGTTCGAGCAGTTCAAGACGATCTAGCTAGTAGCTAGCGAGGAGGTCATGCGGCGGCGGCTGCCCGCGGTCTT
>DASTZY010000080.1:0-10405 GCA_035764085.1 Gaiellaceae bacterium | reverse complement strand
AGCTCGCGATCTTCATCCACCGCAGTCTGAAGCGGATGCACCTCACCGGCCCGCTGCCGGCACCCGGCCAATAGAGAAAGCCCTGTTTCCAGGGCTTTCTCCGTAGCAGGCCTGTAAGCCGGAGTCTCGTCACGAGTTTCGAAGCAGCGTCCTTCGGCCTGCCGAAAGGACACGAAAATGCGCCAGGAGCTCGCCGACTTCCTCGACTACTGCCGGATCGAGCGGCGGCTCGCGCCGCTCACCTGCTCGGCCTACGAGCGCGACGTCGGGACGTGCATCGCCTTCCTCGAGCGCCAGGGACTCGACGCGGTAGACGAGGTTCGTCCGCTGCACCTGCGCCGCTTCCTTGCGGAGGAGTCGGTGCGGCGGCCGGCGCCCTCGAGCCAGGCGCGCACGGTCGCGGCGCTGAAGTGCTTCTTCCGCTTCCTCGAGGAGAACGAGCAGATCGACCGCGATCCGGCGCGGGTGCTGCGGACGCCGAAGAAGCGCGAGGCGCTCCCGGACGTGCTTGACCGCCGCGAGCTTGTGCGTCTGCTCGATGCGGCTGGTTCTGCGGACGTCTGGAAGCGCAAGCATGACGGTAAGCGCGAGCGCGATCGGCTCCTCCTCGCGCTCTTCGCCTACGCCGGCCTACGCCGTAGCGAGCTGCTGGGGCTCGACTGGCAGGACGTCGACCTCGAGCGGCGCTTGCTCAAGATCCGACGTGCGAAGGGAGGGTGGCAGCGAGTCGTCCCGCTCCACCCCGCGCTCGAGCCTCTCTTCGCCGACTATCTCCGCGTCCGCGCCGGCGATGCCGAACCGGCGCTCTTCGTCGGCGTCCAGGGCAAGCGGCTCTCGCAGACGATCCTGACCCAGACGTTCCTCCGCTACGCGCGCGCCGCCGGAGTCACCGAGCGCAAGCACGTGACGCCGCACACGCTCCGACACGTCTTCGCGTCGGAGCTCCTGCGGGCCGGCGCGAACCTGCGCCAGATCCAGGAGCTGCTGGGCCACAAGCACCTCGACTCCACGCAGCGGTACACGCGAGTCACGGCCCACGAGCTCCGAGGCGCGGTTCGGCGGCTCCGCTTCCCAGTCGCGGATGGCTAGCGCCGGCTCCGTCATTACGAGGGCTGATCAGCTGTCGTCCGAAAACGCACCCAGTCGCGCCAAACCGCATGGCTCCGAGGGGTTCACGCTGCGGCGATGGTGGCCGAAGACCCCCGCCTGCTATTCCTGTACGGATGGAGGCGCCCATTCGCCTTCAGTCGAGGCGTCAGCGCTCCATATACAAAGGACAGAGGCGTAGACCTCGCGTAGACCCCGCGCAACTCCAGGCAGTCGCTAGGACCGAGCCCTTTCTCCGTAAACAGAACGGCGTCGGGGCGGCGGTCTAGCGATACGCCTTGACGACGATCGAATAGGAAAACGAGCTTCCGTCGACTTGGTACGCATAGCACCCGCCGTGGGGAACTAACGTAGCTGTGTTCCACGTAATGGCGGACTGCCCTGGTGGCGGGTCTGAAGCATGGAACCTGAGCGCAGTCCGGGGCCGCTGGTCAATTCCGAAGAGGAATCCCACCTGATTTCGGTCCGCGTCGACACCACGGACGAGCAGCCATCCGTGGTACGAAGGTGATGCTTCGAACCAGAGCACCTTTGAATACCACCAGCCGTGGAACAATCGCCCTCGAAACGACTCGTGGGCAGTGTCAGTATGGGAAGCGAAGGTCGCTCGAAGGGGCCATCGACCCAGTGCGTAGCCCCATTTCTTTAGGTAAACAGGCTTAGTTAGCTGACAGCTCTTTGGAGTTCGCACAGGCCGCCTTAGCAACGCGGCCAGGGCGGACGGAGTCTTAGCCTCGACTCGCACAACCGACAGTTCTGTCCTTGATGACGCGCACCCGCATACAAAGAGGGCACATAAGCCGACGATTGCCGCCACTTGCGCACGCCTCGGCCTCACCGAACTATCTCCGTCATTAGCGCCATACTGCCCACGAAGCAGACGACGAGATTGGCGAGGCGCGCCCACGGTGCGAGCCGCGGCAACAGTGCTGCGATTCCGGAGGGCGAATTGATTCCGTGCCCGACAGCGACCGCGGTACCTTGACGCACGAGACCGAACCCAGCCCCAGCAGCTGCGGCGAGGCGGGGACCGGAAGCCAGTTCAATCGCTAGCAACAACAAGAATGCTGAGTAGGGAATTACCGTGCTGAAGCCGCTTCCCAGTTCGACGCCCCAAAAGGCGTAAGCGGGCAACGGTCGAACGCGGCGCTCGAGAGTCCTCACCACTTGCCGGCTGAGCCCAGCGCCGGCAGGCGGAGGTCGGATTGCGAGGTACGCCGCGAGTGCCGCGAGCCCCACTGCCAGCGTGTTCCGCAGTATTGCGTGCACCGACTGCCCTACCAGCCCCAGCGTCAGACCGGCGATCGCGCCACCTGCTGCCGCGAACACCACGTGGGCCGTCGCGTATAAAGAGCGCCGCCGCTCTCCTCGACCGAGGAGACATAGGCCAGAGGCCATATTCACTGTTCACGGCGAATGAGCAGCAACTAGGCCCGAGGCACAGCCTCCAGTGAGAGCAACGACGGTCAGCAACACTTGAAAACGGCGGGAGTGTCTCGCGTGGTCGGAGTGTTCGCGGCGGCCCCAGTGTCCATACAGGTATAGACGAATCCCTTGCACGTGCAAGGCGTCCCATTACAACTGCAGTCGCAGCAGTGGTAGTAGCCACAGTAATCGCTTGGGGTGTGGCAGAGGTAGCAGCAGGTCTGCGTACACCAACATGCTGTTGAGGCCCAAGTTCCAAAGTCGTATTGGCAATAGCGCGTGTCGCAGTTTCCATTCACGCAATTCCCGCCAACGCCGTCGCACCAATTGCCGGCGAGTGGCTGACAGGTGCACGACGTCGTGGTTTGCTGACAGGCGTTAGCAAGAGCCCGCGGCGCGAAGACTCCCTGGACTGCAGCGGCGGCCGTAAACCCGAAGATCGACATCGCGGACTTACGCAAGAAGCTGCTCCGGTCTAGCCGCCGGGCTAGAGCCTCACCCGCACGTTCTACCGAGGTCATGTGGCACCTCCTCCAACTGCGACTAACCCGACTCCATCTGGAGTGAGTTCGGGAGCGACGACCGAGGCGGCAGTCTCCAAGCCCCCAGCCGCCAGTAGGTCGTGGAGACGGGCCGGGTTGTTGCAAAGGCCTTTCGCCCGTACGCGCCCATCTTCGCCGATGACAAATGCGAAAGGCGTAACGCGAACCCTGTACCCTTCGAACACTTGGCTGCCGTCCTCTGCTACGACCGGAAACCGTAGGCCGTATTTTTCCTGCAGATGCGACGCGCTCTCCCGTGCACCGGCGACAACTGCGAAAACGGCGAGCTCGAGGTCTCGCGCGCCCTCGGCAAGGCGGCTCACTGACGGAAGAACTTCCGCGCACGGCTGGCACCCGGAAGCGGCGAACATCAGAAATGTCGCGGTACCCGGAGTCCAGACGAAGCGCTCGCCGAACGCATCGAGCCCGCTGATCTCTTGCGCTTCTTCGCCTACTGAGAGGCCATCTCGTTGGACGCCCTCGAGTGTTCCCAGCGCTGCCATGCCGAAGTGCCGGTAGAGGACCAAGACGAGCAAGGAAAGTGCGGCCACCAGAACCCACAAGGCGCCATATGAAGCATAGAAAGCCGAAGACTCAGCCAACATGCGCGTCCCCCGTTGTTGTGTGACTCCCCCCGGACACCTGATCAAGTGACAAGACCAGGGCAGGGATTGCGCGGCGCACGACGACACCAAAGACGATCAACGCTGCCCCCACGGCTAGGGGTAGGGCGCTCCACACCGATGTTCCGACAACGTCCCGGCCCGAAGGCGCTAGAAGCAGGCCCGCAACGCCTACGAAGGCAAGCAGGGCATTACGCCCGATCTGGCGCCAGCTTACTGCGGCGCCGTTCGGCCCGAAGCAGCTGCATTGCACCTCGAGCCCACGAAGCAACACGCTCACCATCCACGCGATGAAGACGACCAGGAGACCAGTGGCGACGCCCAGGGTTACCTCGAAAGTTCTCGTGTTGCCAAAGAGGAGAAGCGCGGCTACGAGGAACTCGAGCGGGGTCACAACCGCAGCGGCCGCATCCGCACCGAAACGAGGAACGCTCAGGCGCAGTGCGCTCGTCAGCTCGTCGCGGCCACCGGCAAACTTGCTTGACGCCGAGATAAGGAATGTCGCAGCGAGAACAAGCCGAGACGCGACGAATAAGACCGTCACGGGTTGGCTCCCGCCTTGGCGCCGCAGCGGATACGACTTCCAACCAGCATCCGCTCCTCCAATCGAACTCCGAGAGAATAGCTCGTATGCCGGTGTTTTTCAAGCAGCTCTTCACAAGGCGTCGCTGGGACCTGCCGGAGCCAGCACACGAACTCGCGCACCAACTGCAACTCGCTCCGGCGGGAGTCTCTCGAGAGCTACAAGCTGCAACGTGGAAACGTGAACCGTCGACTCTCTCATTACGAGGGCTGATCAGCTGTCGTCCGAGGACGCGCCCAGTCGCGCGAAGCCGCATGGCTCCGAGGGATTCACGCCGCGGCGCTGGCGGCCGAAGACCCCAAATGACAAAGGCGTAGACCCCGCGTAGACCCCGCCCGCAAGGCCCACGGTCACCCGAGGCGACGCCATTCTCCGTGTCAATCCGCGACGAGGGCTATGGGGCGGTCGAGACCATCGCAGAGGTTGAGTCGACGATGCCGGAGCTGAGGTAGGCGGTCCAGCCGACAACCTTGCCCGTGTTGTCGACGGTCTGTTCGGCGAGGAGACCCGAAGTCTTCGGGTCGATGATGAACTCCTGGGTGTTGCCGTGCGATGGGTAGCCGACGGCGGTGCCGGCGCGGCCGAGTTGGTCGTGGGTGGCACCGATCAGCTGGACGCCGGGGAGCTGTGCGGCAACCGTGTAGAGAGCTGACCGCACGGCCGGGGGCGCATAGCTGTCGCGTAGAAGGTCTCCGATAATCGTGAACGTCTCGGCGTCTCCGGACGGTCCGTCTTCGAGCTTGCGCTGCTCGATCAGCTGCTTGAGTGCCGCTGGATCGGTCGGGACGTTGCTCAGATCGAGGTAGTAGAGACCGCGGCGCTGAGTGGCGTCGATGTTGCCGGTGCCGTCGGCGAGTTGGGGCTTTCCGTCCGCGGCCCACGCTGCTCGGTCGGCGCTCGTCGCTAGCTGTGGCGTCCCTGCAACTTGGAGGATCCGGCCGCTGCCGTCGGGGCCGATCCACTGCTGGCGCGTGTACCGCTGCACGGTGTTGAACGCCTGGCCTCCGTTCGGAACCGTGGTGTTCCCGAATACGCCTTCGCTCTTGGTGTAGACAAACTGGCCTGGCGCTGGCGGCGCGGTCGCCGGCTGCTTCGCAGCGGCCCGCGCGGCGTGGAGCAGTACAGCTGCCGCCGCCGGACTCGGCCCGCCCGAATCACCGGCTGGAAGAAGAGCCATTACCGCACCAGCGACGATGGCAGCAGCAGTTGCGGCACCGACCGTAACCGCCCAGCGGGAGGCGGGGCGACGCCGGTGCCGCACTGCTGAACGTCGCTGAGACTGCGGCTCTGTCCGAGCGGAGGCAAGCAGGCGCTCAAGGAGCGCATTCGGCGCCTCCTCGATGTCTGCTGACACCGGATCGGCGCGTCTTACCGTCTCGAGCAACTTCTGATCATTCATCTCTCCGGTCCTCCTCCGGTCAACGGAATCTCTCGTGGACTGAGGCTGGGGCCACCCTCTTGGGCCTCGTCCTGCGCGTCCAGCCGCTCACGAAGCCGTCGCTTCGCTCGGTGCAGGCGAACACGGAAGGCGATCGGTGACTGACCGACGACGAGCGCCGCCTCACCGGAGCTCAGGCCGTCCCAAGCGACCAGCGTTATCGCTTCTCGATCCTTCTCCGACAACCGCATGAGTGCCTCGGCGATGCCCGGCTCGCTCGGGTGATCGCTTCGCTCGGCGGAGCCTTGGGCCGCCTCGAGCCTGGTCACAAGCGCCTGTCGCCGAGCCGAAGAGCGGCGCTGCGTCGAGAGCGTCTTCCGCGCAACGCCAAGTAGCCATGGTCGTGCGTCGATCGGCACCTCGTCGAGACGTCGCCAGGCGACCAGGAACGTCTCAGCAACAACATCCTCAACCAGATCCGGCTCGGCACGCCGGCGGACGTAGAGCGCGACATCCCGATAGTGACGCCGGAACAAGCGCTCCAGCCACGCCTCCCGGTCCTTCCGATCCATAGGCGGTGATGCGCCCATCACCTACATGATGGCCGGGAACCTGGGCTTCGTTACAAACGTCCGACGCTCGCCTGGGCGAGTGTTCCGGGATGACTCGGCCCTGGTGAACCCGGCTGGGCTAATGGCCGCCGCGGATCAGGAGGCGTAAGCTCCACTCGTTCCGATGAGGACGCTCGCCGGTCTTGGTGCACTAGCGGCCATCTGTGGCGTACTGGCCGTGGCGTCGGCACACCCCGCGGCCGAAGCGGCGACGACGAGGCGATGTCCCGTCACGGTGCGTGGTTCAACCAGAGACCCACCGGCCGCCTTTGCGAGGACCGGCTTGCCAGTCCCGTACGTCCATACCTGGCTGGGGAGCAAGACGATCTGGCTCCGGCTACCTCGGCACGGCATCCTCCCCGCTCAGCGCGACCCGGGCGGACGAACAATCTCCGCGAAGTTCCCGTGGTGGCGGGTGGTTCGTGGTCAGCTTCATGCGTCGGCACATCCACTCGGCCGGGCGCGGCCTCGGCTAGGTGCCGAGGTCCAGCCGGTGGCTGATTACGGCCCCACCGGATTCGTCCCCTCCGCGTTGCGCTTCTCCAAGCCAGGCTGCTGGAAGATCACGGGATCGCTTCGCAGCCACACGATCAGTTTCGTCGCCCGAGTCGTTCTCCGCGCGCCGTAGCCCCTGCGGAGCAGCGCCGCCCGCGACGCTCGCTGGACCAGCCCTGCTCACACCTGGGAACACGGCGAGACGCAGATGCATCCCGATGCTCAGATTGCCTCGCGAGACAGCAGCACTTTCAAAGTGCATCTGTGTCTCGCTGACTATCCGTCCTGAAAGGCGCCCGAAACGAGAGCTCGGCAACGGCTCAGCGCTCGAGGCCGAGACTGCGACTCGGAGCGAGCTGCCGCTCGAGGTCCATCATGCGGCGGAGGCGGATGAGACGATCAGGGTCAGCGTCCCGTTCGCTCGCGTCGAGCATTCGGACGCAGTCGACGACGGATGCAACTGCAGGGCGGAGGCCGCGGCCGAGGTTCTCGCGGCCGGCGCGGATCCGGAGGTCGTCGTAGCCGCGCGTGCCCCAGGGCTCGGGGACGATGCGGAGCTCACCGGCGCGGGTCTCGGCTATCACGGGCTCCCGCCCAGCCATTCGCTCGGCAAGCGCTGGGTCGTCGACGCCGAGCTGGTCGAGTGCACGGTCGAGGCGTCGGAGATTCTCGTCACGCAACGACGGCGCGATGTCAAGCCCATCGGTGACCTCCCCGCTTCCATGGACGACGCGCGCGAAGCCGCCGATGATCACGTAGCTGACGCGCTCGCGGTCGAGCGCGGCGAGTAGCTCGTACGGGTCGAACTCGGGTCGACTGCTCATCGACCGGGGTCGAGCTTCTCGAGTAGGGCCTGGACGCGCTGCTGCGGCGCCTGCTGCACGCTCGTCTCGAGCTCGGCGTCGAGCTCGGGCGTGGGCGCAGGCTCGACGATGGCGACGTCAAGCGCGTAGCCGCAGGCCTCGACGGCGGCGGTGAGGTTGGCGTAGCTCGGCTCCTGACCGCCGGTCTCCCAGCGGGCGACCTGAGCCCGCTCGCGTCCCAGACGCGAGGCGAGCTCGGTCTGCGTCAGGCCTGCCTTCAGTCGTGCCTCGCGGATGATCTGGGCTGCCCTCATCGCGCTGCCTATTCTACCTCTGTGTTGACTCCATCTCGCGTGCTTGATAAGTTACCCACCCTCGATGAAGTCTCCGCCCCGGCAGCTCACGCTCTTCGAGCTCGATTCCGGCGACTTGCCCGGCCGGACGGCCGAGGACCTAGCTCCGTTGCCAGCTCCCACGCCGGCGCCTTGGTCGGCGCAAGCCGCGGACGACAATGACGCTGTAGCAGTACTCGCAGGGCTTCTCCGCGAGCTGAGGAAGCCACCACCGACGGCCGCAACACCTGACCTTGGGCGCGCTCGGCACGACTGGCTGCGCAGACTCCAGGCGGCGAAGCGGAGCGAGAGCGCAATCACCGCCTACCGGATCGCGATCGACGATCTCCTCGCCTGGTGTGGCGATCGCGACCGCAGCATCTTCGAGGAGGCGACGATCGTCGACTACCTGGCCGACTACCAGCGGCGGGCCGACCCAGCGCCGGCGACCTACTACCGCCGCTTCGGGCTCTTGCGCCGCTTCGTGCGCTGGCTGAGCCGGCGAAGCGGCACGCCGGACCCGTTCCTAGACCTCGAAGCGCCCCCGAAGCCGCAGCAAGAGGCGGACTGGCTGACCGAGCAGGAGTTCGCCCGCCTCCTCACCGCCGCCGAGCATCCGCCGCGGAGGCGCGTGGGCCTCGCCCAGCGTGACCGGCTCGTTCTGCTCACGCTCGTCCAGACGGGCCTGCGGCGGGCGGAGCTGATCGCGCTCGACTGGGCCGATCTCGAGCTTGAGGGACAACGAACGTCGCTGCTCGTCCGCTGCGGCAAGGGCGGCAAGCCGCGCCGGCAGCCGCTCGCAGCACCGCTCGCCCGCGAGCTTGCTCTCCTCCGCGCCGAGCGGGGCGCTGCCGCGGACGCACCGGTCTTCTGCGGCCTCGAGGGGAAGCGTCTGCAACCGACGATCCTTGCCGGGATCATCCGTCGCGCCGCCGAGCGAGCTGCGATCGAGAAGCGCGTCACCGCGCACACGCTCCGCCATACCGCCGCCACGTGGCTGCGACAGCAGACGGGCGACGCCCGCCTCGTCGCCGCCTATCTCGGCCACGCCGACCTCTCGACCGTCAGCCGCTACGCCCATGTCGCGGAGGACGAACTGCACGACGCCGCGGCAGCCCTTGCGAAGCGCGCCGAGACCACCCATTGGCCGAATGCGGCGTAGCATGATCGCGGGCTTACGGACGATCGAGGGGGAGGGCGATGTCGGTGTAGAACCGCGTCCCGTCGTCGTAATACCCGCTCGCAAATGCCCGCAGATCGTGAGGTTGTGGATCCTGGCGCGCCTTCGCTATCACCCCTGCCCCCTGGCTCAACATCCGTGCCCGGAGCGCCTCGAGGTTCCGCCTCCAATCCTCAGAAAGCTCCTCGGCGTGGGCGACCACCCACGCGCGCTCGCCGTTCTGCAGCTCGATGGCCGTGACGACCTCTGTGAAGTGCTCCCGCCCTGCCGCCGTCGCAAAGCCGCGACCGTCTGAGCCGGTCGCGTCAGGTGCGGACAGCAGGACTGTGAAGATGGTCGCCCACCCCTCGGCGAGCGGATCGATCCAAAGGATCTCTTCCGGGTCGGGGATCACCGCCTGGGACGGAACGACCTCAGAGGCAGGGACCACGATGACGAATGCGCGTGTCCAGCCGGGACCGAACTCGTCCGGTCGCTCCCATTTGTCGACGGCTCGGTCTCTGTCGGAGGAGATCAGAGCGTCTTCCCGCTGGACGTGTCGCTCTGTGAACGCGCTCCGCCATTTCCCGGAAGCGTGCAGGCTCACCTTCATCTCCGACGCCGCCACTCGGGCGGCCACGTAGACATCGTTTCCGTTGACCCAGATCCTCCACACACTCCCGCGAGGGCCGTCTGTGGATCCGACGGCGAAGCGGACGCCGCGAATGCGCTTCCTCATACGTTCCGCCTTCCGCGCAAGCTCCAGGCGCGGTGGGTCGCCCGTCGTCAGGACCCCCGACTCGGGCAGCAACTCGGAGTGACAGCGCGCACAGCGCAGCGAGGGAGTACCGACGTGAGCCGCCACTGCCGCCCGCATCTCGCCGGGCGTCGCGTGGGCCTGAACCTCCAGTTCGATGCCGGCCTCATACCCGCACAACCCACAGAAGACGACCAAGCGGGGCATGGTTCCAGCGTAGAGGCGCCGGAGGCGACACCCCACCCCCGCCGGCATGAGCACTCGTCTTGAGCGTGCCTCTTCTGCGCTGCTAGCCTCGGATGCGCGGAGTGGGACGAAGCCGGTGCGAACCCGGGCGCCTGCGCCGAGCGGTTCCAGAGAAACCGCCGAAGGGCTGCCTGACCGAAATCACGACGAGTTCAGGGGAACACGACCTAATAGGAAAAGCCCCGTTTCCGAGGCTTTTCCCGTAGCAGGCCTGTAAGCCGGATTCTGTCGGGGGTGGCCATCCATCTGTGCGGCTACCCGGCTCCTCGGCGGGCCGCGTCGGCGGAGCCTGTTCGCCTTGCACCGGACGGGGTTTGGCGAGCCGACCCTGTCGCCAGGGCCGC
>DASTZY010000079.1:0-43552 GCA_035764085.1 Gaiellaceae bacterium | reverse complement strand
CGTCGTCACGAAGAGGCCTCCCGGCTGCGGCCGGTTGTCGACCGGCGGGACGGTGACGGTCGCAGCGAGGCTGATGAAGTGCTGCTGACGCACGCGGCACGAGTAGGTCTTGTCGAGGGTGGACGCCGCCGTAGCGCTTCGAGCCGGGGCAGCGGAGCTTGCGTGCACGCCGACGGCAGCTGCGCCGAGCGCGGCTACCAGCAGACCGACGATCCAGATGCCATGGCGACCCCTCATCGCGAGGGAAGACTAGCCCTTTGCAAAGGTTCTCTCTAGTCGGACTGGCCGCTGGGGGACACGGCTACAATTCGTCCACGAACATACGGGGGCGACCTGGTTTCGACGTGGTCGATCCATCCGGATGAGTTGCAAGCCGAGGTCGCCGGTTGGCCTCGTAAATCCACCGGCAAAACGCAAGTGCGAAGAACGATCTCGCACTCGCTGCCTAGGGAGACCTAGTCGGCGACGCCGCCCCGGGTTTGCCCGTGGCCCGGAGGTGGCGCCAACGAACGGGCTCGGCGCCGAGGGAGAGCTGATCGCCCGGAGCGCGACACCGAAGGATCGGCTAGTCCGGCGATAGGGCGGCTGCACCCCGGCCGCCGGGCGAATCGAAAGGGCAGCCTAAGCTTGTAGACGCTCAGCCGGTGCGGCTGCGGACGCGGGTTCGATTCCCGCCGCCTCCACTCGCGCGAGCCTACGCGCCCCACCTGACCCGCGCAACGTGGCGTCGTTCGCCTGAGCGAGCGTTCTTACGCCTGAGCGGGGTGGGATTGGAGCGCCGGACGAAGTTCGCTGCTGATGCCCGGAGGCGTCCGCCCTGTCGCCCAGACTGGCCGAGATGGACGTCGTCTTCGTCGTTGGTCTCGCGATCGAGATTGCGGGAGCAGCTCTGCTCGCCGCGGGGCAGATCAGGCTCGTCGACCGGACGTTCACCGCGCGCGGGATCGGCCGCGAGTCCGGCGAACCGAGGCGTGAGGCCCAGCAGGAGTCCGCTCGTTTTACGGTCGGGGCCGCGTTGCTTGCCACAGGGGTGATCGTGCAGCTCCTGGGCTACGCGGTCGACGGAGGCTGGTGGCTGCTCGGCCTCGCGGTTGGCGTCTTCTTGCTCGCGGCTCTCGTCGGGCGCGCGATCGCTGACGAGCCCCTGACGTCGTGGTTGCACAAGCAGGCTGTCGACTACTGGGAAAGCGAGCGAGCCGAGTCCGACTAACCGGGCTGGGCCAGCGTTCCGGGAGGGCCTCTGAGTTCGCGGTTGTCGGGTCATTGGTGTGCGAGCATCGGTGGTGGTTGAGTGATGAGACCCGAGACTCGATACGCGAGGACGGCTGACGGGGCGTATCTCGCCTATCAGTCGGTCGGCTCGGGGCCGGATGTGGCAGTCGACTTCCACCTGTTCGCGGGCAACGTCGATCTGATTTGGGAGGAGCCGGACTGGGGGCCCTTGCTAGCGGGTGCGTCGGAGTCCGTTCGCGTCATCCTCCACGATCGGCGCGGCACGGGGGCCTCAAGCCGCAACGTCGAGCCTCCAAACCTCGAAACGCGGGCTGCTGATCTGATGACGGTGCTCGATGCTGTCGGTTCGGAGGCCCCGGTGCTCGTGGCGGCGGCCTCGACCGGGGCGATGCACGCACTGTTCGCGGCCACGCATCCCGAACGGACGGCCGGCTTGTTCTGGAACTATCCGCGCCCCCGGCTGGCCTGGGACTCGGACTACCCCTGGGGGCAACGGCCGGAAGATTTCGAGCGGGCGATGGTCGAAGGAAGGAACTGGGGCACCACCGAGTACGTCCGGGAAATGGCGCTTTCACGCGCTGCCCAGCGCGCTGGGGTTCCGCATGAGCAGCGGCATAGCCTCACGGTGGACGGGGACCTCGTTCAGCTCTATGCCCGGATCAATCGCAACACCGCCAGTCCGGATGTGGCGGAGGCTCTCACCCGCATTGCCTGGCAGACCGACGTACGGCAAATCCTGCCGGCAATTCAGGCCCCTGCTCTCTTGCTTGTCGGCGAGGAGGACGCCCGATCAGAACGAGAAGAGGCTGAGTACACGGCATCGCTGATCCCGAACGCGACACTGCGGGTCATCGCCGGGCGCTCAGGTCTCCAAGCCGAGGCTATCCAGGAGAGCATCCGTGAGCTTGCCGGAGTCGAGCCGCCGCAAGAGTCGTCCTCAAGCGTCTTGGTAGCGCTGCTGTTCACGGACTTGGTCGAGTCGACCAAACGACAGGCAGCACTCGGCGACCGCGCCTGGAGGGACCTCGTCTCGAGCCACCACCAGCAGGTGCGCGCGACACTCGCCCGCTGGGCCGGGACAGAGCACGACACGGCAGGCGACGGGTTCTTCGCCAGCTTCAACGGCCCAGCGCGAGCGATCCACTGCGCACACGAGATCGCCGAGCGCGTCGCGGACCTCGGCCTATCGACACGTGCTGCCGTCCACATCGGCGAATGCGAGATCATCGACGGCAAACCCGGCGGACTCGCGGTCACCATCGCCGCACGCCTACTCAGTCACGCCGGCGGCCGCGAGGTCATCGCCTCCCAAACAGTCAAGGACCTCGTCGCCGGCAGCGGCTTCACCTTTCAGGACCGAGGCGAACACGAACTCAAGGGCGTGCCAAGCGAATGGCGCCTCTACTCCGTCGGCACGAGTACCTAACCACGCCACTGCCGCCCTCTCACGACGCTGCAAAGCTGAGGTCGCTCGCCTGGGCCAGGTTCCGGAATGACCCCTCGGCTGGGCCGGTGTTCGGGGATGTCACCCGACGAAGTTGATGTCCTTCCAGTAACTCCCATGCTCGTTCCGGCCGCGGCCCCATGCCCTGACCACGAGGTTTGAGCCTTTCGGATCGTTGTGTTGCTTGATCGGCAGCGTGATCTTGACGCGGCGGACTTGGAACGGCTTGAAGTGGTGCAGGATCCAGATCGTCTCCAGCTCCCCGTCAGTCCTGTTGTAGGCGCGGCGATACGGGATTGAGTTGCTAGTGATCGGGTCGTAGTGGATCATCCACAACCTGACCGGGCCGCTCGACCTGGTGAAGTTCTTGACGACGATCTCGTACGTGTGCGTCGTGTTCCGAGCCACATTTGTCGGCCCGCAGACGCCCACCCAGAGGTCGTTGTGGTACCGCACAGTCCACGCAGGCAACCGGGGGGGCTGACAACCCGGAAGCCTGGTGAGAGCGACGGCCGAGCCGTCGACCGCTCCGCCGTTGGCGCAGGCGTTGGTGCCGAGCAGGACCAACAGAACCAGCGGTGCAACCGCGGCAAGTGTTCGGGAATGACGACCCCCGAAGCGGGTCATCGGCGTATGTCCACGAGCCTGCGCGTTTCGATCTTGTAGCCCCGCAGGGTCCAGAGGACGGCGAACCTGCTGGGGTGTGGGTCGGAACGGTTTTCGCCGCAGTCCCAGATGCAGTTGTCGCCGATGATCTGGTTGTGCTCGTTGATCGCGAGAGCCCGAGTGCGGGCGCCCCTGTACCCCGCCGGCGACGGGAGGCGGGTCATGACGCCGTTCTGCCAGACGAACCCGTGCTGCCGGCCGTTGCTGTCGGTGCTGACGCCGACGACCTGGCCGCTGTCGGAAATCGCCATCGGAATCGACCACTTGCCGCCGAACGTGCCGAGGTCGGTCGCGGTGCCGTTCCGCCACAGGAGCGCGCGAGGCCAGGTCACCGTGCCCAGCGTCGACACGATCACCTCGCCGCGCTCGTTGAGCGCGATCGGCCACCCAGGCCCGATGTCGGTCACCACCCCGCCGCGCCAAACGATCACGTCCTGGCCGAGGCTCCCAAGGATCTCCCCGTGATCGTTGATCGCGATCGGGGAGCCCGCCCCGAGGTCGGTGAGCTCTCCGTCCTGCCACTCTGCAGCCTGGCCGGTCGTCGTCTGGCCGACGACTTGCCCGAGATTGTTCATCGCGGTTGGGTAACCGGGAGCGAACGGAAGTAGCTGGACCGTCCCGTTCGACCAGAGGGCAGGGTTCGGTGCGTAGCCGC
Organism: Gaiellaceae bacterium; assembly: GCA_035764085.1. Classification (GTDB taxonomy): domain Bacteria; phylum Actinomycetota; class Thermoleophilia; order Gaiellales; family Gaiellaceae; genus Palsa-739. The sequence goes on along the minus strand of DASTZY010000079.1, from coordinate 39,554 downwards.
CGCCGGGCGTTTGCACGAGGTTGCGGCCTCCGAGAATCTGCCCCCGTTCGTTCAGCTTCTCCGCGAACTCGATCCCGAGCTTCTTCATCGTTCCGTTCTCCCACAGGACCCCGTGCTCTTCGTCGCCGCTCGTGCCGAGGATCTGGCCGCGCTCGTTGATGCCCTTTGCCCCGGCGAACTGCCCCTGGCCGAGCACCTTCAGAGATCCCCGCTCCCACACGAAGCCGCGGGTTGCGTCGTCATAGCTCTTCGTCAGGCCCCCGACGACCTGGCCCCGGTCGTTGATGTCGGACACCGTCACCGAGGAAATCCTCGGCAGCCGCACCGAGCCGATACCGGACGTGCCGGATCTCGCGGTCGCAGACACCGCGCCGACCGATGCGAGGACGCTCAGAGCGACCACTGCGTTCCGAAGCGACCTGCTGTTCATCGGACTCCTTGGGTGGCTGTCAACTCGGCGGATGAGAGACGAGATAGGCGATCGCATAGCAGGCGACGGCGAGCCACGCGACCGCGAAACCCACAGTCGCGAGGTCCAGCAGCATGAGCTGGCGCGGCTTGTGCGATGAGGAGCGCGCCTCCATCACTCATCAGAGGGCGACTCGGGACGAATTCTCTAGGCGGCCGGCGAACATGTCGCCGCAGATACTCCCCACCCACGGCTAGAGGACTGCTAGAGGCTTGCTAGTGCAGCGCTAGCGCCGCCTTGCACGGGCGGCATCAACACGACCGACCCCCACCATCGGCACGATCATCAGGTCACGACCGACTCGCCGCCACACACGGCCTGGCCCCGCGCTCGCTTGGTCGCCGGGGGGCTCCTCGATCGTCTACGCGGCTCCGAACGGCAGGGTTGGTAGATAGTGCCGGACTGCGCTACGTCGGTGCGACGGCGTGTTCCGGCGGTCTGCCCCAGACGATTGTGGCGGTCACATCCAGCTGGAATCGACCGTTCCGTTCTGGGACGAGTCTTGTGATTACGTCGCTGACCTCGCGCTGGAAGCCGATGACGTCTCGCATTCGCTCGTAGACGAAGCCGGCTTGGGAGTGGTGGCAGTCGACGAGATCGTCGAGGGTCGGTGTCCACGGCACGGGATCTGTGGTGTGTTCGCCGAGTTGCTGGAAGAGGTTGCGGCGTTCGAGTTCTGCGACCGGGTCGAGTGGCGCGAAGTCGGGGTTGGCGCTGTGACGTGCGTAGATCGCGCCGAGCTGCTTGCGCAGTTCAGGTGACGAGAGCCATTGGCGTTGGACGATCGCGATCAGGCCGTGCGCCGTGAGTGCGCGAGCCATTCGCGGCAGAACCGATCCCCAGTCGAACCAGTGGATGCTGTCACCGGCGACGATCAGCGCGTACGGGCCGTCGAGGGGCGCATCTTCGATTGCGGCGTGGATCCAGCGGAGATTCGGTGCGTCGCCGTCCGGCAGTGCGCGGCCTCTGGCGATCATCGCGGCCGAGAGGTCGACCGCGTCGATGCGTCCTACCCGCGCGGCGAGTGGCCTCGCGAGCTCTCCAAGTCCGCAGCCGGCGTCGAGCACGGCACGAGGCTCGTCGGCAGCCAACTCCTCGAGCAGCCGAAACGTCTCGTCCGGGTACGGCGGTCGAAGGTGATAGCGCGACGCGACCGATTCGGCGCGGAACCATCCGCCGTACTCGCTGCGCCACCCCTTCGGCTTCGGCTCCACGTCGACGCCCACAGCACGCATCAGCGCTGCGCCTCGACGTCGGCGCGCCCGCCGGCGGCTGCGAGCTGTCCGCGGAGGCCGGCGAGGAGCGGGGGTCCGGTCAGGGCGTCGAGCAAGGCCTGGGCGCGCCGGCGGTCGCCTCGGATGGATAGATCCCCGTCGTGTTCGATCTCGGAGGCGCGTGCTCCGACGATCAGTGCGCTCAGCCCGGCGCGGGACAATGCGATCGTGCTGACCGGCTCGCGGTCCGGAGCGGCATGAATCTGGCCGTCCTCGACTGCCACACGGACTGCCTCGTCTTCGACCTGGAATTCGTAGGCGCCGTTTGTCCGGCGAGGGAGGGTCGTGGCGCCGACGAGCAGCGAGGTGAGGGGCACGCGGATCGGGATCCGGCTTGGGTCGTCGGGGAGGCGAAGCCGCTCAGCTCCCCAGCGGGAAAGCTCGACGAGCACCGGGCGCAGCGCCTGACCGGACGCGGTCAGCTCGTAGCGCCTGCTGCGCCCGTTTCCGACCTGTCGGACGATCCGGTGGTCCTGCAGGGTGCGCAACCGAGCGGCGAGTATGTCGGTGCCGATCCCGCCGAGCCCGCTCAGCAGCTCCGAGTAGCGGCGTGGCCCGAGAAGGAGGTCGCGCACGATCAGCAGGGCCCAGCGCTCGCCGACGACGTTGAGCGCCGCGCCGGCGGGACAAAACGACTGGTACTGGAGGGGGGCTGCCACTCTGTGAGTGTAACGATTTGACTTGGATAATCCAAGCCTGATACGACTTGGATAATCCAAGTGGATCAACTTCAGCAGGAGGTGCACCATGGGGTCAGCAGCCGAGACCGCCGCGTTCTACCTGTCCGGTCTCTACCAGCGGATGCGAGGGCGGCGGCTCGCGGAACTCGCGCTCGATCCGGTCTGCCACATGCTCGTCGACCCCTCGACGGCGGCGGCGAGTCGCCGTGACGCGAACGACGACCTCTTCTTCTGCTCTCCGCGCTGCGCGCGGCGGTTCGACGAGGATCCGGCCCGTTATCCGGCGCGCCGCGCGCGGGTGGCGCAGTGAGCGCTCTGGCAGCCTTTGTCGGCCGGCGACCGAAGGCGATCCTCGCGCTCGCGGCGCTCGCCGCCGTGGCCGCGACCGTGCTCGGCGGCGGGGTCGCTACGCGGCTCGCGCCCTTCGGCGCCGACGACCCGCAGAGCGAGAGCGTGCGCGCCGACCGGCAGCTCGAGCGCGCCGGCTATCACGAGCCGGACGTCGTGGTCCTCTTGCGCCGCGACGATCCGCGGACGCCGGCGGGCCGGGCTGCGACCGAACGAGTGACGCACCTGCTCCAGGGCGACCCGAACGTCGCCTCCGTCGCGGGCTTCCCGAGCACCGGCTCGCTCGCATTCCTCTCCCGCGACGGGCGGGCGACCTATCTCACCGCCGGCCTGCGAGCGACAGACGACAAGGCGCGACAGGACGCCGCCACCGAAATCGCCGCGCGCCTCGGCTCGGTGCCGAACGCGACCGTCGGCGGGCCGGCGCTGGCCGCGCGGCAGATCAACACCCAGGTCGAGCACGACCTGCGCGCCGCCGAGGTCTACGCCTTCCCGCTGCTGTTCCTGCTCTCGCTGCTCTTCTTTCGCAGCCTCGTCGCCGCGCTCCTGCCGCTGCTCGTCGGCGGCCTGGCCATCCTCGGCGCCTTTCTCGCTCTTCGGATCGCCAGCAGCGTCGGCTCGATCTCGATCTTCGCGCTCAACGTCGCAACCGGCCTCGGCCTCGGGTTGGCGATCGACTACAGCCTCTTCATCATCAATCGCTACCGCGAGGAGCTTGCGCGCAGCGGCCCTGGCCCCGACGCGATGCGGCGCACGCTCGCGACGGCGGGGCGAACCGTCGCCTTCAGCTCGATCACCGTCGCGGGCGCTCTTGCCTCGTTGCTCGTCTTCCCACAGCGCTTCCTCTACTCGATGGGGATCGGCGGCGCTGCAGTCGCGCTCGTCGCCGCCGCCGTCGCGCTGGTCGTGCTCCCGGCCCTGCTCGTCCTGCTCGGCGAGCGGGTCAACGCACTCAGCCCGCACGTTCTCGCCCGCCGCGCCGCCCGCGACGCCCGCCCCGCCCGGGCGGGGGCGTGGTACCGGCTCGCCAAGTTCAGCGGCCGCATGCCTGTGCCTACCGCTCTCGTCACCGCCGCGGTGCTGGTCGCGGTAGCCGTGCCCGCCCTCCGCGTCCACTTCACCGCCGCTGACGCGGCGGCGCTGCCGGCCGGCGCGAGCGCTCGCGAGGTCGCCGCCAGCCTCCGCACCGATTTCCCGCCCTATCGCGACACCCCGATCACGCTCAGTCTCAGCGGCAAGGCCACGGCCGTGACCGCAAAGCGGGTGGCCCGGCTGGCGCACGTTGCTGCCGTCAGCCACCCGCGGCCGCTGCGCGGCGGCACGTTCGCCCTCGACGTCGTCTCGGACAGCCCGCCGCTCTCTCCCGCCAGCCTCCAGCTCGTGCGGGAGCTGCGCGGGGTGCCCGGTGACTTGCGCGTCACAGGCACGAGCGCCCACTTCGTCGACCTCGAGCACAGCCTTGCCCGGCACCTTCCCTATGCACTGCTACTGATCGTCGCGCTCACGGTGATCGTCCTGTTCGCGATGACCGGCTCCGTGCTCCTGCCGATCAAGCAGCTGCTGCTGAACATGCTCGGGCTCGCCGCTACGTACGGGCTGCTTGTCACCGTCTTCCAGCACGGCCTCCTCCAGGGCCAGCTCGGCTACACGAGCGAAGGCGGCCTCGACCCCTCACTGCTGCTACTCGTCTCCGCGACCGTCTTCGGCCTCTCGACCGACTACGGCGTCTTCGTCATCGCCCGCATCAAAGAAGCACGAGACAACGGCGCAAGCGACCACGACGCGATCCCGCTCGGCCTCGAACGCAGCGGCCGCATCGTCAGCTCCGCCGCCCTCCTCTTCGCCGTCGCCTTCGGCGCCTTCCTCACCTCGAAGATCACCGTCACCAAGGAACTCGGCTTCGGCACCGCCACCGCCGTCCTCATCGACGCCACCATCATCCGCGCGCTCCTCGTCCCCGCCCTCATGCACCTCCTCGGCCGCTGGAACTGGTGGGCGCCGACGCCACTCCGCCGGCTTCACCTGCGCATCCGCCTCAGCGAGGTCTGACGTGAACGTCACCCTCGAGCGAAACGGAGCACGGCCGCAGATCGCAACAAGCGCTCGCATCGCCTTCACTGCGCGGCTGGTCGGCGACGTCCGCGTCGGCGCCGACTGCGTGATCGACCACGGCGTCGTGATCACCAGCTCCGGACGCCAGTCGTGCTCGGCGCCGGCGTCGTCGTGGGGAAGACGCTGTTTGGGCTTCCCGACTCAACGGTCGTTGGGTTCGAGTTCCGGCCGGGCCTTCTGGTATCAAGGCGACCTCCGCCTGACCGATTCACGGTGCAATGGTTTCCACGCGTCTACTGAAAGGTTTCGTTCCCACGAGTGCGGTTGCGCTCGCACTAGTCGTCGTGGCGAGCGGGTCGGCCGCCTGGGGTGGAAAGGATCCCCCGCACAACACGCGGATCGGGCGGCTGCCGAGCCAGTGCCGTGGCGCGCCGACGGGCCAAGAGTGCATCAACGCCGTCGTGTATTACCTCGACAAGGCGCGGTCGCGTGTTCACCTGCCGCCGTACGCGCTCCCGGCGGACTTCGCCTCGCTCCCGCCACCGCGGCAGCTTTTCATCCTCGTCAACCTCGATCGCGTCCAGTACGGACTCCCACCGTTCCCCGGATTGACGGCGCAGCTGGATCACGACGCTCTCGTGAGCGGCGTCTGGCGGGCGGACGACCCGAACCCGAGCCACACGACCGGACTCACCGCCTGGTGGCCGGGCTGGGCCGGGGCGTTCTACAACGCGCCGATGGCGTACGAGGTGTGGGTGTGGGATGACGGGTTAGGGAGTACCAACCCTCGCTGCACTCCCTCCGATCATTCGCGCTGCTGGGGGCACAGGCACTCCGTGCTGTGGAAATTCGGCTCGGTTATGGCGATGGGCGCAGCCGCGGGACGCGATTCGAGGCGCCACCGAGGTTACGCCTATCTCTTCGTCGGCGGCACCGCGGCCTACACGCCGACCTACACGTACACCTGGAAACAGGCCGTCGAGGACGGAGCGGGGACGAACACTTACGACCCCGGCCCACCGCCGGGCGCGCTGTGCAACGTCCCGGTCGCCATCGGGCTGAAGCTGGCCGGCGCGTCACGGGCGATCGAGAAGGCGCACTGCAGCGTCGGCGAGGTCGTCCGCAAGCACACGGCGTACGTGCCCGGCATCGTGGTCGGGCAATACCCCGCGCCGGGCAAGACACTCGCGCGCGGCTCGAGCGTCCGGCTCACCGTCAGCCTCGGCCCGCGCTAGTTCACGCCTTCCGGGCCGGCATCAGAGATCCCCTGCTGGCGTCGTTGCCGAGTGGTCGGGCGGCTAGGCGCTGGCCTGGGCCAGTGTTCCGGGATGACACCTGAGCGCTGCCGGACAGACGACGCCTAGCTAAGACACGCCAGGAACTTTGTCCTTGACGCGCTCGAAGGCGCACTTGGACTCCTCCTTCACGCCTTTCCGGAATGGCCCCGACGGGTAGGGCTATTCGGCGGCTTCTTCCTCTTCTTCGCTCGGCTGCTCATCCTCTTCATCGTCGTCGCCGCCGGAACTCCTTGCGGAAGAGGTAGCGGCCGCAGCCGCTCCGGCTACCGCTCCGGCGGCAGCGCCAAGGGCGGCTCCCTTTGCAGCCTCCTGCGCGATGTTGGCTCCTCCGCTCTCTTGATCCTGCTCCTGCTCCTCGTCTTGCTGCTCTTCGTCTTGCCGCTCGTCTTCGGCCATTTTCGGGCCCTCCTCGGATAGGTGTTAGAGGTCGCCTCGGATAGGTGTTAGAGGTCGTGGACGGTTCCCGGGCCCGGTGTTGGCAAACGTCGACGGATCCCTGCTCGTAGCGGTCCTCTGAGACCGGGCGCGATTCTCGCCTCGGCGAGCGTCCCTTACGCCTGAGTGTCTTCGGGTTCGTTCCTCGCCTCGTTGGGCGCTCGAGCGTCATTAGGGACAACAGTTGGCGGCCGCGGGCCGTCACATCGTCGTGAGCCGCCGCATTCGGTGCGGGATGCCTCGTCGCGGCACTGGCCACGAGCGCCGATTCGGGGCGTTTCGTTCACATCGCCTGCGCCACGCGCTCGGCTGCGGCGCGCAGCTCCTCGTCGGGCACGTTGGGGAGTACGTCTTCCCAGATCGGCAGCGCCATCCCCGCAGCCTCGACCATTCCGAGCGGCCGGGGCAGGAACCAGACGTGGAAGTGGGCGCCGCCGTCACCCCAGCGGTAGAGGTGGACGCGCGCGACGTCGCCGAGCGAGAGGACCGCGCGCTCGACACGCGCCGCGACGCGGCCGAAGTCGGCCTGCAGCTCCGGTGGCAGGTCGCTGAAGGAGTCCGCGTGGACGCGGCTCGCGAGCCAGACCGTGCCGGGCAGGCTGCCGCCAACCGGCGGGTGCAGCGTCCAGTTGTCGTCCGCCCAGACCGCCGAAGTCGTCTCCCCCTCGCAGATCCCGCATGGCGGCCCGCCCTCCTCGCCGCGCCGCGGCGGCTCAGGAAGCTGACGCGGACCGGGCTCGCGCGGCACGAGCGGCTCCTCGTACGGCAGCGCCATGCTGCTCATTCGCAACTCCTTTCCTCGGTCTTCCGGGCGGTGAAGAGAAGTCCGCTGCCCGCCGAGACCGTCACGTGGCCGAAGCCGGCCGCCTGGAGGAAGACGAACAGGCGCGCGGGGTCGATCGGGTTGTACGTGTCGCCTTCGTGAAACTCGTGCAGACCCTGGCTCGCGAGGCTGTCGGCGCCGACGAGTGCGCCGCCTGGACGCAGCACGCGGAACGCCTCGCACAGCGTGCGGAACTGGCCCCCCGCGGTCGGGACGTGGTGGAGCATCGTGAAGCAACCGACCGAGTCGAACGACTCGTCGGGGAAGGGCGCCGCAGTCGAATCGCCGACCTCGACTGTGACGTTGGTGCCGGCGAGCCCGTCCGCGAGACGTGCGGCGGCGTCGGGGTCGAGCTCGAGCGCGACCAGCCGCTTCACGCGGTGGCGGAGCCAGCGTGTCGTCGCTCCGGGACCGGGGCCGAGTTCGAGCATCTCCTCGCCGAGCTCGACCTCTCGCGTCACGGGCTCGAGCACCTCCGACTCCATGAACTCGGCCCACTCCGGCGTGGAGCAAAGTGCGTGGTTTTCGTTCATGCAGTCGAAGCTAGCGAGCCGAGTCCCTTTCCGAAAGGGCGTAAACTGCCAACCTATGTCGACTGACGGACAACGTGCTGCCGCGGCGATCGTCGGCACCTTCCCCATGCCGGCCGGGACGACCTTCGAGTGGCACGCGCACGAGGACCACCAGCTCGCCTGGTCACCCGAGGGCGTGCTCCTCGTGCTCACGAAACACGGCGGCACCCACATCCTGCCGCCTTCCCGTGCGCTCTGGATCCCCGCCGGCACCGTGCACGAGACGCGCGCATCCGGGGCTGCCATCCTGCGTTCGGTCTACATCCAGCCGGGCCGCTGCCCCATCGACTGGACAGCGGCGACGCCAGTCGCTGTCAGCCCGCTGCTCGGGCAACTGATCCACCATCTCGACGAACGAAGCCTCGGCTCCGAGGAGCGGTTGCGCGCCGAGGCCGTGCTCTTCGACCTCCTCGTCCCGCTGCGGATCGCGACGATCGACGTGCGGCCGCCGACGGACCCGCGCGCGCGGGACGTTGCCGACGCGCTCCTCGCTCATCCCGCGAATCCCCGCACGCTGCAAGAGTGGGGCCGAGAGGTGGGGGCAAGCAGCCGCACGCTCGCGCGCGCCTTCCTCAACGAGACCGGCCTCTCGTTCGGACGGTGGCGGACACTCGTCCGCCTCCAGGCGTCGCTGCCGTACCTCGCCGATCAGATGCCGGTAACCGCGGTCGCGCCGCTCGTCGGGTACCGGACAACGAGCGCCTATGTCGCCGCGTTTCGGGCTCACACCGGCGTCACTCCAGGCCGCTACTTTCAGCAGCCAGCGGCTCCACCACTCCCAAGGGGGCCGGCCAGCGACATCCCGGTCGAGGACCGCGCCGAGCCAGCCTGCTAGGGGCGCACGAATGATGTGATTTCGTGACTCGCAGGCAATGAGGCTTCCGCCCCAGCTGGCCGATTGGCGATATGCTCGGATCGTCTGATGGCGACTGGTGTTGCTCAGCGGACGAAGTTCCTGCTCGACGAGTCGCAGCTGCCGAGGCGGTGGTACAACATCCGTGCGGATCTGCCGACGGCGCCGCAGCCGGTGTTGCATCCGGGGACGGGCCAGCCTGTTGGGCCCGATGATCTGGCGCCGCTGTTTCCGATGGCGCTCATCCAGCAGGAGGTGAGCGAGGAGCCGGAGATCGCAATCCCAGACGAGGTGCTTGCGATCCTGAGTCTGTGGCGCCCGACGCCGCTGTACCGTGCGCACCGGCTCGAGCAGGCGCTCGGGACGCGCTCACGGATCTTCTACAAGCACGAAGGCGTAAGCCCGCCCGGCAGCCACAAGCCGAACACGGCGGTCGCCCAGGCGTTCTACAACAAGCAGGAAGGGCGCACGCGTCTGTCCACCGAGACGGGCGCGGGACAGTGGGGGAGCGCGCTTTCGTTCGCATGCCGCCTTCTAGGCCTTGAGTGCAAGGTCTACATGGTCAAGATCTCGTACGAGCAGAAGCCGAGTCGGCGCTCGATGATCCAGGCGTGGGGCGCCGAGATCGTTGCCAGCCCGTCGACCGACACCGAGTCCGGACGGGCGGTGCTCGCCGAGCATCCGGATTCGCCCGGCAGCCTCGGAATCGCGATCTCCGAGGCGGTTGAGGACGCGGCGGGCCGCCCCGACACGGCCTATTCGCTCGGCAGTGTCCTCAATCACGTGCTGCTGCACCAGACCGTGATCGGACAGGAGGCGATCGCGCAGATGGAACTCGCGGACGCGTATCCCGACGTCGTGATCGGCTGCGTCGGAGGTGGCTCGAACTTCGCCGGGCTTGCGTTCCCGTTTCTGCGCGAGAAGATCGCCGGCCGCGAGATCGACGTTCTCGCCTGTGAGCCAGCCGCCTGCCCAACGCTGACGCGCGGTGTCTTCGCGTACGACTTCGGCGACACGAGCAAACTGACACCGCTGGTCGCGATGCACACGCTCGGCCACGACTTCGTGCCGGCCCCGATCCATGCCGGCGGACTCCGCTACCACGGCGTAGCCCCGCTCATCTCTCAGCTCGTGCGTGACGGCCTCGTACGGGCCGAGGCCTACCGGCAGAACGAAGTCTTTGCTTCGGCGCTGACCTTCGCCGGCAGCGAAGGGATCCTGCCGGCACCGGAGGCCGCTCACGCCATCCACGGCGCAATCGCGGCGGCTAACGCCGCCGACGAAGCAGGCGAGTCGCGAACGATCCTTTTCAACCTCTCGGGCCACGGTCACTTCGACATGTCTGCCTACGACAAGTACCTGACCGGGACGCTGGAGGACGTCGCCCTCGACGAGGAAGAGATCGCACGTGCCCTCCGTGCGATCGAAGGCCTGCCCACTCCCGCGTAGGCAACGCACCCACCCTTGGCTGGGCCAGCGTCCTCTTGCACGAGGGTCCTTCGCGCGGACCGAGGTAGCAAGCCGCAAGCGTCCTCGCTGTTCCAGCAGCAAGTGGAGGTAGTCGTCGACCGCGGTTCTGGCCGCTTGGCGTCGCTCGTTCGGGATTGCGGCCCAGGCGGCGCGCCAGCCGGTTGACCGAGTCCACGTGCAGCCCGCCGATGCGCGCTCTAGAGACGTGCCGCTCCGCTTGGACAGCGGCATCCACATAGAGAGAACGCGGTCAATGCGGCGTAGATACTGGAGCCGGTTCAGGAAGTCGGTGGCGGGGTGAGGTCGCGACGAAGCTGGAGCTGCTCCTCGAAGCACTGAAGAAGCGACTCTCGGATGTGCTGCTGGCCACTACCCACCGCGTCGAGACGCAGCCACTCCTCGCCGATCTTGAAGCGGTCGCACCACGCGCAGCGGCAGATGATCACCTCTCCCGTGCGGGCTGCCCGCAGCATCCGCGAAAAGTCGAGGACACGGCGAGCGTGGGCCGTTACCTTCCTCCGCGCGCGTCTTCGCTTCCAACGCCCGTCGCACCAAGTCGTCGTCGCTCGGCACGTGGGAAGAACGCGAGGGCGAGATAGCACGTTGCGGGTCAGGCCCGGCGAACGAAAGGAAGAACAGAGCTGCCCGGCCCCCGCCCAAACCGTCTCCGAGGTGCCCAGGTCGCGCTACAGGAGCAGGGGAGACGGCGAGGAGGAAGTCCGATGACCGGGTTCGCACTGGGAGTCCCTGATCAAGACGATGTCGCAACCGTCGATCCGGCGCGAGCGAGCGGCCAGCTCTGTCCAAGAGCGCTGACGAGCGCGCTGGCAACCACGGAGCTACAAGGCTGGAACTGCTCTTCCCTTCCGGCTTCGCAGTCGATCCGCTACGAGGTCACGCGGAAACGGCGATCGCCGTTCCCGCCGCTTCGTTGCGTCACGCGACGCACCTCATAATCCGAGCCCCGCTCACTCAGGCTCGCGCCGTCGATCTCGTGGCCGGGCGCGGTGAGGAAGTTGTCTGTGTCGCGCCGGATCTGCTCGTACTCGGGGAGGCTGACCATCAGGAGCGTTTGGCAGCCCTGCCTGCCGCATTCGCACAGCATCGGCACCCGGGAGTGGAACTGCAGCCGCTGCGCCTTCTCGGCGATTCGGTCGTTCGCCGCGCGGGCATCCAACGGGCGGTTGCTCCCTTCAGCCGGTTCTTCTCTGTCTACCCGAACTGCCATCCGGTTGCTCCTACGGCTGAAACGACTACTGCCCCTAGCTGGTCACGCTCTAAACTCGCTGGCGGTCGTGTCATCACTCTGGGAGCAGCGGGCTGCACGGAACGAGTCGCTCTTCCGCGAGGTCAACCAGAACATCGCCGAACTCGACGAGCTGCACGGCGACGCCACCACCGAGCCCGTCTTCGTCTGCGAGTGCGCGAACGACGCGTGCACCGAGCGGCTAACGGTCGATCCGGACACCTATCGCCGCGTACGCCGCGAGCCCCGGCGGTTCCTTGTCCTCCCCGGCCACCAGGACCCCCAGCTCGAACGTGTCGTCGAGATCCACCGCGACTTTCTGATCGTCGAGAAGACCGGGGTGGCAGGTCAGGTCGCAGAAAAAACCGAGGGCTAGACGCAGTGGGCGTGAATGGGGTCGAGGTGCGTAGGTCGCCGCGGGCGCGGCGCTGGCGGCTGGAGGTGCCCTGGGGTGGGCCGGTGAGGTTGACGGTGCCGCGTTCGATGAGCGCGGGTGAGGTGGAGCGGGTGTTACGCGATAAGCGGGACTGGATAGAGGCGCAGCGGCGACGTCAGGTGCCAAGGCTCCGACTGGAGCGGCAGTCGGTCAGCGAGTCGGCGGCGCGCGTCCGCGCTCGGCGGCTCGTGTCGGCGGTCGCCGAGGAGGAGGCCGAGGCGCTTGGAGTCGCCTATCGGCGCATCCGGATCGGCGGCCAGCGCACGCTCTGGGGCTCGTGCTCCCCCAAGGGGACGCTCTCCTTCAACTGGCGTCTCGTACTGGCCCCCGTTGACGTGCTCGACTACGTGGTCGTGCACGAGCTCTGCCACCTACGTGTCCCCAACCACTCGCGGCGCTTCTGGGCGCTCGTGGAGGGACGTCGTCCGTACTGGCGCGAGCAGCGCGACTGGCTGCGAGAGCACGGAGCCGAACTGCTCGCCTTCAAGGCGTCCAAGTAACGCCCACACAGGACCTTCGCGTCGCCGGGCACGTCGGTCGCGCGCCGCGCCCGCCCACAAGGTTTCCAGTCTGGAGCCGCAGTCACCGCGGTCGGGTCCCGTGCCTCAGTTCGTTATGCCATCGATGCGGCTGCGGGACGCGGGTTCGATTCCCGCCGCCTCCACTCCTCGATCCGGCGCGCGTTAGTATCGGCGCATGCCGGCGCCGAGCCGCGACTTGATTCGCGGGGTTCCGCTCTTCGCGGAGACCGACGAGACGTTCCTCGACCGGTTGGCGGAGGAGTTCAACTCGCGCACGTACGGGCCGGGCGAGCTGATCGCCGAGGAGGGCGAGCGCGGCCGCACACTCTTCCTGATCGAAAGCGGCGAGGCCGTGGTGCTCGTACACGGCGACGAGGTGCGAAGGCTGGGCCCGGGCGACTACTTCGGCGAGATGGCACTGGTCGACAAATCCGCTCGTAGCGCCACGGTCAGGGCCGAGACCGAGGTTCGCGGCTATCAGTTGCCCGTCTTCAGCTTTCGACCGATCGTCGAGAGCCATCCGGAGATGGCCTGGGCGCTGCTCGAGGCGTTGGCACAGCGCGTTCGCGACGCGGAGTCGCGTACGTAACCGTTCCCTCGCCGGCCGGGAGCCGGCGCTCGAAACGTCTACGGACGCGACTCGCGTGGTTACGGGATGGGCACCTTCGCCGTGTAGAGGTCGAACTGGTGCAGCGTCCCGTCCGGGTTGTTGCCGGTGCTGTTCGAGTTGTCCGACCAGGCCGGCCAGAACGTTCCTCCGGCGAACGCGGCGTGCGTGTAGTCGCCGACGTCGAAGAAGGTGTTCGCGTCCACCGCGTTCGAGGTTCCGCGGCTGACCTGGAAGTTCGGGGCGAACGACGCTCCGCCGTTGGTCGAGTACGTCGCCCAGATCTGGAAGTCGTCGTTCGGAACGCCGTTGGTGTCGCCGCTGCCGCCGGTCCCCAGGTCGTTCCGGGTGTCGTACCACGACAGCGCCAGGGTCCCCGTCGCCTCGTCGAGCGCGATCGCGGGGTCGTACTGGCTGTTGCTGGTGTGGTCGTCGTTGACCCTGATCGCGGGCGACCACGTCGCGCCGTTGTCGTCGGAGTGCTGGACCATGATGTCGGTGTCGTTCTTCTCGCCCTGGACCTCCTGCGTCCAGACGAGGTAGACACGGCCGTTGTGGGCGCCGCCGCTGCGGTCCCAGGCGAGGTTCGCCTCGTCGTCGATCGTGCGGTCAGGCTGCGCAGGGATGGCGTCGAACCCGCCCACGTGCGAGTGCGCGACCAGGACCGGCGTGTTGAATCCCGCCGGGCCGAGGCCATCGGGGTCGACGGCCGTGAAGATGTCCGAGCCGCCCTGCCCGTTCGTCGACTTCTGGTAGGTCACCATCACCTGCCCCGCCGGCCCGACCGACGTGTCGCCGTAATCACCATTTCCACCAGGACTGGGTACGAGTTCCGGCGGGCCGAAGCTTCCGAATTGCCCGAGCCCGGTGACCGGCGCTCCGAAGGCCTCGATCTGGCTTCCCGGCGCCGCGGTGAAGCTGATCCAGACGCTGTTCGGCCCCGAGGCGATCGAAGGCTGGTCGCCGAACTTCGTCTGCAGGTCCGCAACTTTCGTGAACGAGTTGCCGCCGTCGGTGGAGAGCGCGACGAGGACGTCTCCGTTGCTGTTGAGGAGGTAGGTCATCCAGAGGTTGCCGAACCGGTCCCAGGAGAGCTGCTGATCGCAGCAGATGTCCCCGAGCGGATCGCTCTTGCTCGCACCGATGACGCGGTGCGACCAGGTCCGCCCGGCGTTGGAGGTGACGTTCACGGAGAGGCCGGCGACCACTTCCGGCAGCGTCGACATCGTCACCACGTCGGAGGGATTCACCGGGTTGACTGCGATCGCGTCCTCGGCTTCGTTCCCCGGCATCACGCTCGTATCGAAGTTCGTCGGAATCGACGTGGCAGCTCCCGCGAGCGTCGCCATTGCGAGTACCGCTGCAAGTGCGAGAACTGCCGTGAACGAAACGGTGGAGATCCGGTCGCGCATTTCCTCCCCCTTCTCTGGCCCCTGCTGTGCTCGCGATCATCCCGCAAATCGCAGGCCTGCGCAATGGGGGCCGCCTGGCGACGCTGCGCGACCACGCCCGGGCGCTCTGTTAAGGAGCGCGTCGGCGTCTCTTAAGGAACGCGCAAGCTTTCGCCCTTAGCCTGCGCGGCGATGGGGAACCGGCACGCCGCAGCGCTCGTGCTCCTGATGACGGCGGTTCTTCTTCTGCCGGCTGCGGCAGCCGCCAGGAAGCCGCCGAAGGGCGGAGGAGGCGGCACGGGCGGAGGGTTCTCGACGACTCCCACCTACGTCAAGAACTACGCCAACGTGGTCAACGGCGTGCAGTTCGACCTCTTCCCCGGGGACGTGCAAGCGACTCCGGACGGGGGGTCGATCACCCTCGCGACGACCTTTGCACCATCGCCGTCCGGTGTCGGAACGGGCCCGGGCGTCAGCTGGCTGCAGAAGAGAGACGCGGTCGGCGCCCCCCAGTGGCAAGAGGAAGTCGGGTGCCTGAGCACTCCGCCTGGTGCGTACTCCGACAACCTGTCCGTCCAGCTCACGAGCGACGGCGGATACGCCCTCGCCGGCGGCACCATCGGCTGCGGGTCCGGGAGCGATTGCCCGGCGCTGAGCGGGATCGCCTGCGGCCTGATCGAGCTGGTCGGCGCCACGGGACAGCTCGAGTGGGCGCGCGTCTACGACGTGGGAGCGAACGGCACGGAGTTCGACTCGATCGCGCCGACGAGCGACGGCGGGTTCGTGGCGGCCGGCAGCGCGACTGATGCGAGCCACGACCTCGGCGGCCTCGTGGTCAAGCTCGACGGCGCCGGAAACGTCCAGTGGCAGCGACTTCTCGGCCCGACGGGGAGCAACCAGGTCTACCTGCACGGCATCCGCCAGACCTCGGACGGGGGGTACATCGCGGTCGGGCAGCTGCACGACGGGTCGACGACGGGCACCGGCGCGCCGTTGGAGTCTGCGCTCGCGGTCAAGCTCGACGCGGGCGGGGACGTCTCGTGGCTTCACACGTACAACAGCGTCGACTCGAGCGGCGGTGTCACCGCGACCACCCATGCGTTGTCGATCGTCCAGACGGCCGACGGCGGCTACGCCATCGGCGGAAACTGGGGCACGCCGGCCTCGCCGAGCCCGAGTGGTGCCCTGTTGCTCCGGCTCACACCGACCGGGTCGATCCGGTCGCAGACGGCATACAGCGGTGGCCTGTACTGCCTCGACACGGAGACGTGCACCTCGATCGACGGCGTCGTCAACTCGCTCCACCAGACCGCCGACGGAGGGTTCATCCTCGCGGGCGACGCGGATCTGATTCAGGCCGGTCAGCCGGGCGGCGTTCCCTGGCTTGCCAAGGTCGATGGGACGGGCGCGCTCGTCTGGCAGGAGCAGGACTACCAGGCGACGACAAACGGCGGGGCGCTCAGCCAGGACTTCGCCTCGTCGGCTTCGACCGCCGTCGGCCCGCTCGCCGTCGGCCCCACGGAGAACTACGGCAACGGCCACGAGGAGCTGCTGGCCGTGCAGACGGACGGGAACGGCGCCGTCGGGACCTGCTCCCAGGTACATCCGGGGTCACCGTTGGCGGCGATCGACCCGGGCCTCGTGGAGCTCACGCCGGTCGTCACCGGGACAGCGACGCCCGTCTCGGAGAGCCCGTCGCCCGCCCAGACCCTGGCCACGACTCCGACGGCGACGGCCGCCCAGTGCTGAGGCCCTAGCCCCGGCCGCGCCCCGCTATCGCGTCCGGCCGGTGCCCGTCTCCTCTTGACGCCGCCCACCAGCGGCGTCACGATGCTGGGCAAGGACGCCCCGCCGTGCGGCAGACCGGGTCGATCGAGTCGCGCGAAGGGAGGCGGGGATGCTCACCAGGCTCTACAGCTCGTTGACCGAGTCGGTCGACCGTCACATCGGATGGGACAAGCTGCCCTGGCCGCTGGGCATGCTGGTCGTCCTCGGGCTCCGCTTTCGGCTGCGGGCGAAGAACCTGTACGACTCGGGCCGCGGCGTGCAGGACATCCCTCCGGCCGGTGACGAGTGGCACGTCGACCACCTGACGGCCCGCACGATCGACGGGACGTACAACGATCTCGAGAACCCGCTGATGGGAGCGCTCGGGAGCCGCTTCGGCCGCAATATCCCGCTCGACCACGCCTACCCCGACCCCGACGACCGCCTGCTCGAGCCCAACCCGCGGCTCGTCAGCCGCGAGCTGCTCACCCGCAAAAAGTTCATCCCGGCGACGACGCTCAACCTGCTCGCCGGCGCGTGGATCCAGTTCGAGGTGCACGACTGGTTCAGCCACGGCCAGAACGAGACCGAAAACCCGTGGCGGATCGAGCTGGCGGCGGACGATCCGTGGCCGCAGCACCCGATGGAGATCCAGCGGACGCGCAAGGACCCGAGCTCGGATCCCACCGGCCCGCCCACGTTCGTCACCGCCGACACGCACTGGTGGGACGGCTCGCAGATCTACGGCAGCGATCCGACCTTCGCGCGCGCGATTCGCAGCGGCGAGGACGGCCGGCTGCGCATCACGCCGCAGGGGCTGCTGCCGGAGGACGTCGAGTCGCACGTCGACCTGCGCGGCGTGGCCGGGAACTTCTGGATCGGCCTCGCGCTGCTGCACGCGCTCTTCATGCTCGAGCACAACGCGATCTGCGAGCGGCTGCACTCCGAGTATCCCGAGCTCGACGACCAGACGCTGTACGAGAAGGCGCGCCTCGTCAACGCGGCGCTGATGGCCAAGATCCACACGATCGACTGGACGCCGGCGATCATCGCCCACCCGACGACCGTGCGCGCACTCCGGGCGAACTGGTTCGGCATCCTCGGAGAGCGCTTCGACAAGACCTTCGGCCGCCGCACGAGGATGGAGCTCCTCCACGGCATCCCGGGGTCGAAGAAGGAGCTCTGCGGCGTCCCGTACTCGCTCACCGAGGAGTTCGTCGGCGTCTACCGGATGCACCCGCTGATCCCGGACGACTACACGTTCTACGCGCTCGAGGACGACCGGGTGCTGCAGGAGCGCACCTTCGACGAGGTCAACGCCCTGCACGTGCGCGAGTGCCTCGAGCAGGTGCCTCTCGCGGACGCCCTGTACTCCTTCGGCGTCGCGCACCCGGGCGCGATCTCGCTCCACAACTACCCGCGCAGCCTGCAGCACTTCAACCGCCCGGACGGGGAGCTGCTCGACCTCGCCTCCATCGACATCGTGCGTACCCGCGAGCGCGGGGTGCCGCGGTACAACGAGTTCCGCCGCCTGTTTCACATGAAGGCGCCCGAGACCTTCGAGGAGATGACCGGGGGCGACACGGCGCTGGCCACGGAGTTGCAGAGCGTCTACGGCGACGTGGAGCGTGTCGATCTGATGGTCGGGCTCTTCGCGGAGCCGAAGCCGGAGGGCTTCGGGTTCAGCGACACGGCCTTCCGCGTCTTCATCCTGATGGCGTCGCGGCGGCTCGAGGCCGACCGGTTCTTCACCGACGACTACCGGCCGGAGATCTACACCAAGGCCGGGATCGACTGGGTCGAGTCGAACAGCATGCGCACCGTGCTCCTGCGCCACTTCCCCGAGCTCGCGCCGTCGCTCGAGGGGGTCGCGAACCCGTTCGCGCCCTGGAAGCGCGTCTCGGTCTCGGCTGCGGCGCCGAGCCCGGCGGCGACGGTCACCGCATGAAGGAGCTCGCAACCGGCGTCTGGAGCCTCGGCCACGGCAAGGGCGGGCATGTCCACGCCTTTCTCCTCGAGGCCGGCGGCGAGCTCACGCTCGTCGACACGCTGTTCGAGGGAGACGCGCGCCTCGTGCTCGAGGCGCTGAGACGGCTGGGGCGCTCTCCCACCGACATCGGGCGCATCGCCATCACGCACGCGCATCGCTCGCATCTCGGCGGGCTCGCCGCGCTCAAGCGCGCGAGCGGCGCCACCGTCTACGCGCACCGCTGGGAGGCGGACATCGTCGCCGGCGAGCGGCGCGCACAGGCGGTGTCGATCGTCCCGCGCCAGTCGATCAAGCTGCTCCCGTTCCAGCTCGGCCTCTGGATCGACCGGCCGCGACACACCGCGTGCCCCGTCGACGAGCTGCTCGACGAGGGCGATGCGGTCGGGCCGCTGCAGGTCATGTACTCGCCGGGCCACTCGCCCGGCCACCTCACGTTCTGGTGGCCCGAGCGCCGGTTCCTCGTCGCCGGCGACGGGATCGCGACCTGGCCGAGCCTCTGCGCCGGCTGGAAGGCCTTCAACCTGAACCACGTGCAACACAAGGCGTCGCTCACGCGCCTGGCGTCGTTCGATCCGCTCACCGTCGGCGTCGGCCACGGCGACCCGATCACCGAGAACGCGGCCGACGACGTCCATCAGCTGGCCGAGTCCTACTGAGCTGACCGGACGCAGGCCGTGTCTAGCTCGTCAAGCCCGCGATTCCGTTGCGGACCAGGGACGCCGCGAGCAGCAGGACGAGCACGGAGGCGATCACGCGTAAGTGTCCCTCCAGCCAGAGCCGCACGGCTCCGAGGAGGCGCTGAGCCCAGTCGCGCGCCACGAGCAGGAGCACGAGCGCGAGGCCGAGGGGGAGCAGCGACACGACTGTGAAGGCGAGCCACGCCGCCGTGTACCCGGACCTCGTCGGGTCGGTCTCGGAGATCGACTTCAGCGCGAGCGGAATGAAGGCCCCGGGGTTGGCCAGGGTCGCGCCCGCCGCGAACACGGCGATCCACGGAGACGAGGCCACTGCGCTCATCCGCCGGATCATGCTCTCGGTCGTCTTCTCGGAGACGGGCCGTCTCCACGTGCGGGCCACGTAGAGGAGGAGCACGCCGCCTGCGACGAGATCGAAGATCGAGACCCACGTCTTTCGTTCACCGCTGGACGACGGCGCCGCGAGGTCTCCCAGCACGAAGGCCGCTGCGACGCCGATCGCGAGGGTGATCGTGAAGGCGCCGAGGTAGAACCAGAAGCCGGTGCGCAGGGGGCGGTCGCTGAGGACGAGCGCGAGCACGGAGAACGTGAGTGTCGTCGGTGAGAGCATCGCCGCGACCGCGACGAGCACGAGTTCGAGATCGATCCACCCCATGGCGCGAGGTCAGCCGACGAGACTGTTGATCGTCAGCGCGAGGAAGAAGACGAGCACGATCAGGGAGACCACCCATGACTTCGTGTTCATCCAGTCGCGGATCTTCGGCAACACGGACTCGGCCCGCTTCCCCAGGAGGACGACGCCGATGGCCGGCAACGCCAGGAATAGGAGCGTCAGGCCGACGAACGGAAGCACCTGCCACCACCGATCGTCGTGACGGGCGACGTGAAGCCCGCATGTCACCGACGTCAAGATGTCGGTCGGGAAGACGCCCAGCAGCAGCAAGCCGAGCGTGAACGTGAACTTCGGCTTCGCCTCCTGCAGCTTGCCCATCCACTTCGGCGGCCGGCTCGTCTTTCGGGTCAGGTAGACGCGGGCGATCAGGATCAGCACCAGGACGAGGATCACCCAGTCGAGGACCCTGTTCGTCGTATGGTCGCTGGTCGTGCTGCTCTTCACGCCCGCCGCCAGCAGGTACGCGGCGGACACGAACCCCGTGATCGAGATGGCGGCACCGCCGACGTAGGCGAGCGACGTCCTTGCCCAGCCCGGGCTGGTTGCGAGGAAGAACGACGTGATGATCTGCGGGCCCGCGATCATCACGAACGCCATCGGCAGGATCTGGGCAAAGCTCATGTGCAGCCGATTCTCCGGCCCCGCCTCGTCGCCGGCGTCATCCAGAGTGGACGGTGCTGCCAGATCGGAGAACGCGGGTCGGCCCGCCGCCTCGAGCTCGGGCTAGTTACAGGGCCTGCCGGTGGCGGCCTGTTGCCCGGCGAGTGCCCTCCACGTGCTGCGGCTGGTGAGCGGGAACTCGTACAGGCTGTAGCCGACCGGCGCGCAGTCGGCGACCGCCCGCATGAAGCCCGCGGTGTCCCCGGCTCCCATGGCGCTGGCGATCCCTCCGATCAGGTGGATCGGCAGCTGTGGATCGGCGGTGCGGGCCCGGATGATGGCGATGTTCGAGGCGAGGTACGCGCGGCTGCGCGCGGTTCCGTGCACGTGGGCGTCCGTGAAATAGGACATCGGGAGGAAGGCGCCGTAGTAGCGGGCCAGCGGGCGGTACGGGAAGCGCGGCCAGTAGCGCGGATGCCGGCGCATCCCGACGGGGGAGGGGATGATCGCGCCGAGGGCATAGCCGGGACCGGCGGACGCCCGCAGCCGGGCGGACAGCCGGAGCAGGCGCTGGTTGCGTAGCGCAACGGGCTTGACGAGGCTCGCCTCGATGTCGAGCGCGAATCCGTCGAACCGCTCGCCGCTCGCGCTGCGGAAGCGGATCGCGGCGAGCGCTCGGCGCGCGTCCCGGGCGGGGTCGGCGAATGACGGCAGGTACCAGGCCACCACCCGCAGCCCCGCGGCATGTGCGGCGTCGACGAACCGCCCGAGCGCGCGCGGCCGCACGAGGTCGACGCTCTGCGAGTAGTTGCCCGTCTGGAGGTAGAGCGTCCGGACGCCGTCCCGTTTCATGGCCGCGACCGCTCCCCTCGGATTCGCCCAGGTCGTCGTCGCGAAGATGTCGGCCCAGGTCCCGAGCCCCGCGTAGGGCGTGCTCAGGCGCGAGGATCCGGACGCGCCGGAGACCGGCGCGAGGAGCGCCGCCGACAGGATCGCCACCAGCAGGAGGCGCCGCGACCTCGGAATCGCCGCCACCTCGAACAGTGTGCCAGAGCGCTCGCCGAGCAATGCATAGATTGCGAGGGTGGCCGGCGCCGAGCCATCCGATCTCGTCTCGCTCCCGCTCTTCGACTCGCTTTCCGAGCCGGAGCTCGCCGAGGTCGCCGCGTGGTTCGAGGCGAGGGATGTCGGGGCCGGCGTCAAGCTCGTCGGCGAAGGTGCGACCGGCACTTCGTTCTTCGTCATTTGCGCAGGCGAGGTCGTGGTCACCGACCACGCCGAGGAGATCGCGACACTCGGCCCGGGCGACTTCTTCGGCGAGGTGGCTCTGCTCGGAGCGGTGCGACGAACAGCGACCGTGACGACGACGGAGCCCTCGCGGCTGCTCGTCCTCTTCGGCAACGACTTCAACCGCCTGCGGACGGCATATCCCGCCGTCGCCGCCGAGCTCGAAACGACGATGCAGCGGCGGGTGCGGCGCCGCTAGACCACTGGAGCGGCCTTCTCGGCGTCGCTGAGGTACTCGTGCACGAACGCGATCGCCATGCTCCCCTCGCCGACGGCGGACGCAACGCGCTTGACCGGCCCCGAGCGGACGTCTCCGCACGCGAAGATCCCGGGAACGCTGGTCTCGAGAAGATACGGGTCGCGCTCGAGCGGCCAGACGCCTGCGGCGCGGACGTCCGCGCCGGTGAGCACGTAGCCGCGGCTGTCGAGCGCGATCTCCGGGGGGAGCCATTCCGTCTCGGCATCGGCTCCGATGAAGATGAAGAGGCCGCCGGACTCGAGCCGAACACGATCGTCTCCGTCGCCCGTGGTCACGTCGATCGCGTCGAGGGAGTCGTCGCCGTGGGCTGCGACGACCGCCGTGTGGAAGCGCACGTCGATGTTCGGCCGGTGACGCTGCGGGCGTGCTCGGAGAAGAAGAGCGCCGCCTGGCCGGCGGAGTTGCCCGCGCCGACGATG
The DNA here is from genome assembly GCA_035764085.1 of Gaiellaceae bacterium. Taxonomy (GTDB): domain Bacteria; phylum Actinomycetota; class Thermoleophilia; order Gaiellales; family Gaiellaceae; genus Palsa-739. The sequence continues at coordinate 17,389 of DASTZY010000079.1, read as the reverse complement.
TGGATGTCGAGCCCGTGGACATTCGGCCCCTCGCTGCGGGCCGCCCCGTAGTGGACGCCCTTGCCCACGAGAGGCTCCAGCCCCTCCACAGCGAGCCGCCTCCAGGCCACCCCGCAGGCGAGGATGATCGTCCGGCCCCGGAGCACGTCGCCTTGGTCGAGGTGAACCTCGCGCGTCGTGCTGTCGAGGCGCGTGATCGTCCGCGTGACGAGGATCTCGGCGCCCAGCCGGCGCGCCTGCTGGAGCGCGCGACTGGCAAGCTCGTCGCCGGAGACGCCCGACGGGAAGCCGAGGTAGTTCTCGATCCGCGACGACGTTCCGGCCTGGCCGCCCGGTGCCTCTCGCTCCACCACCAGGGTGCGCAGACCTTCCGAGGCGCCGTAGACGGCGGCGGCGAGGCCCGAGGGCCCGGCACCGATGACGATCGTGTCGTATTCGGCGGCTGCGGGTTGCGTCTCGAGGCCGAACAGCTCTGCGACGTGCCGGAGCTGTGGCCGCTCGACCGTCTCTCCGTCGGTGAGACGGATCGCCGGATGGTCGGCATCGGGCGGCAGCGACCCCTTCCATTGCTCCTCCGCGTCGGACGCGTCGGGCCGAACCCAGGAGTAGCTGATCTGGTTGCGGTGCAGGAAGTGACGCAGCTGCGTGCAGGCGGGATCCGAACGCCGGCCCAGCACGGTCGCCCGCGGTGCAGGAGCTCTCGAAGCGAGCCCCTGGAGCCCACGGTCGCCGGTCATCCGATACTGCGCGAGCGATCCGATTGCCTTGGAGACGATCGGGTCGACGGCCGCGATCAGGTGATACTCGGCGGGCTGGATACGCAGCACGCGCGACGGCACGGCCGCGCGGAACCCCACTGGAAAGGGCGCTCCGAGGACGATGGGCACCTCGCCGAAGACATCTCCGGGCAGCCGCTCGCCGACGACGTGGTCGATGCCGTCGGCCGTCCTCACTGCCTCGATCCGGCCGTCCAGAACGGCGAAGAGGGCGTGGTCGTCACCCGCGTTTGCCGCATACTCCCCGGCCGCGAGGATCACGTCCGCGGCGCTGCGCGCCAGCTGAGCCTGCCGCTCAGGACCGAGCATCGCGAAGATCTCGATCCCGGCGATCTCCTCGGCCGTCACCACGCCGCCACACTATCCCGCTTCGTCTGTGTAGACGAGTACGCGGCGAGGGCCGCGCAAGCTGCGCGGCCCTCGGGGGAGAGATGGTCGGTCCGGGTGCGTCAGGCGTGCCCGCCGGAGTGTCCGCCGTGGTCGTCGCCGACGCCGTGTCCGCTGTCGTCGGAGCCGGTGGCGGTGCCGGAGTCGGCGCTCGCGCCCGAGCGCGCGGTGCAGGTCTCACCGGAGGCGCGCGTCGCGGTGGCCGTGATGCGGGTGACTCCGAGCCGGCCCGCGATCACGCGGCGAACCTCGAACGAGCCGCTGGGCGCGTGGGTGGTGGCGTTGAAGGAGGCGACGCGGACGCCGTTGCGGCGGAACGTGACCTTCCACGGAACGGCGTTGCGGTTCTGGTCGACCTCGAACTCGACCTCGATGCCGCGATCCTCGCGGGCGAGCTTCAGCGTGCTCGTCGACTGCCGGGTGCAGGTGCCCTGGACGCGGACGCCGCCGCGACTGCCTCCCTGCGCGGAGGCGGCCGGAACCGCGATGGCGGCGATGGCGAAGAGCGCGAGACTGAACGGGATGAGCGTGCGGCGCATGGCGGAATCTCCTTGTCGTCGTTGCTTCGGGAGTGGGGCCAGGGTCGCGCGTGTCCGGTCCGAGCCGCAATGGGACATTGGTCGGACTGGGGAGTCGGACCAAGGTCCGATCGCCGCTAGCGCAGGCGGCGTAGAGCCGGGCCCAGCGCCTGGCCGCCGCGCAGGACGGGCTCGAACAGGTCGCCGTGCTTCTCCACCCGCTGCAGCGCCTCGCGCATGCCGAAGTCGCGCGGGCGCACCTTCTCGCCGAGCTCCTCCCAGCGCAGCGGCGTCGACACCGGCGCGCCCGGCTTCGGCCGGACGGAGTAGGCGGCGGCGATCGTCTTGCCGTGGCCGTTCTGCCGGTGGTCGACCAGTACGCCGCGGCGCTTCTTCTTCAGCCACTCGGTCGTGACGAGTCCGGGGTTGCGCTCCTCGAGGTTGCGGGACACGAGCTCGGCGAAGTCGTACGCGTCCCGGAACGACGAGCGCCGCGTGATCGGGACGAGCACGTGGATGCCGTCGGCGCCGCTCGTCTTCGGGTAGGAGCGCAGGTCGAGCTCCTCGAGCGCCTCGCGGATCAGGTGCGCGACGCGGATCGCCTGCGCGAAGCCGTTGCGCGAGTCCGGCGGGTCGAGGTCGAAGACGACGTAGTCCGGACGGTCGGGCCGGTCCACCCGCGAGTACCACGCGTTCATGTCGACGCAGTTCATCTGCACCATCCACACGACGGCGGCGGTCTCGTTGACGAGCGTGAAGTCGACGAGCCGCGACGCGCCGGCGCGCGGCCAGGTGCGGAACTGCCGGGTCGGGATCCAGTCGGGCTTCCCCTTCGGCGCCTGCTTGTGGAAGTACGGCTGCCCGTGGATCCCGTGCGGGTACCGCTTGAGCGTGAAGGGCCGGTCGCGCAGGTGCGGGACGATCGCGTCCCCGATCGCGGAGTAGTACTCGGCGAGGTTGCCCTTCGTCACGCCGTCCTCCGGGAACAGGACGCGGTCGGGATGCGTCAGCCGGACGGTGCGGCGCCCGACGTGGAGGAGCGATGGATCAGAATTGGCGGCGATGAGCGCAGAGTTTGTCCTCGACACGCCCGTCGTGCGCGAGTTCGTCGCGGACGTTCGCGCGACGATCGCCCGCGCCTCGTCGCCGGAGGAGGCCTGCGAGGCGCTCAGGCCCCGCTTCGCGGAGCTGCTCGCCGACCCGGACTGGCTCCCGGCCGAGTATCGGGAAGCCGCTCCCGAGAGCGGGATGGGCGGCGGCATCGGCCAGTGGCTCCTCTACCGCGCCGAGGACCACTCGCTGACGCTGTTCTCCCTCGTCGTGCCGCCGGGCGCCGAGACGCCGATCCACGACCACCTCGCCTGGGGTCTCGTCGGTCTCTACCGCGGGGAGCAGGACGAGGAGGTCTACGCGAGGAGAGACGGTGCGCTCGAGCTCGCCGAGCGGCGCTTTCTCACACCGGGCGACTTCTACGTCCTGATCCCGCCGCGGGACGACATCCACCGCGTGCGCACGACGTCGGCCGAGACCTCCGTCTCGATCCATCTGCTGACGAACGACACGGGCTGCGTCTGGCGCCACTCCTTCGATCCCGAGTCGGGCGAGGCGCAGCCGTTCCGCTCCGGCTACGTCAACGTGATCTGCGAGGACGAGCCGGCGGCCTAACCAGCGGGCGGTTCGCGCGTCCGTATGGTCGATGCGGATCCGATCGCTCGTGGTGCTCGTCGTCGCGGCCTTCGCGGCCGCCGGGTCGGCGTCCGCGCGCAGCTCCGGTCTCCGCAACCCACATCCCTGCGCCGGTGTGAGCGGGTACACGTGTGCGACGCTCGACGTCCCGCTCGACCGCGCGCATCCCGGCCGCGGGACGCTACACCTGCAGGTCGGGATGGGGAACAACGCGAACGCGCCGCGCGGCGTGCTGCTCGTCCTCTCGGGCGGGCCGGGGCAGCCCGGGCTGCCGATCCTCGACGGCTACGTCGATCGCGCGCTCTCGGCGGAGAAGAGCAAGTACCGCATCGTCGTGTTCGATCAGCGGGGGACCGGCGCCGGGGCGCTCGACTGCCGGGCGATGCAGCACCAGATGGGGAGTTCCGATCTCACGCCGCCCACCGCCGCCGCCGTCCGCGCCTGTGCCCGCAAGGTGGGAGCGCGGCGCGCGTTCTACGGCACCGACGACGTCGTCGCCGACATGGACGCGCTGCGACAGGCGCTCGGCGTCGACAGGTGGTCGCTCGACGGCATCTCCTACGGCACGTACGTCGGCGAGCGCTACGGGCTGGCGTACCCGTCGCACGTCTCGAAGCTCGTGCTCGACTCGGTGGTGCCGCAGGCGGGGCTGTTCGACCTCGGGGTAGTGGAGTTCGCGGCGGTGAAGCGCGTGCTCGGCTCGGTCTGCGGCAAGCGCTGCGTGTCCGATCTCGCGGTCGTCGTGCGGCGCGACCGGCTCGGCCCGAAGCTGCTCGACGCGCTGACGTTCGACAGCATCGCCGACCCGACGTACCGCACGGTGTGGAACGTCCCGGCCGCCCTCCACGCGGCGCGCCTCGGCAAGAGGGCGGCGCTCGACCGCTTCCTCGCCGCGGCCTCGGCCTACCAGCGCGACACGCCGGCCGCGGCTCTCGACCAGGGCCTGCACGCGAGCGCGCTCTGTGCGGACTGGCGGTATCCCTGGGGCAGCTCGGCCGCGCCGACGGCGGGACGGGCCGCGAAGCTTCGTGCCGCCGTGGCACGGATCCACGTCGCCGAGCTCTATCCGTTCGATGCCCGGACGGCGCTGGGCAACGGGTTCGTCCGGCAGTGCCTCCCGTGGGCGCCGACCGCGCCGACGCCGCAGCCGCACGGCAAGCTGCTCGTACCGACCCTGCTGGTCAACGGCGACCACGACCTCTCCACGCCGCTCGCCTGGGCCCGCGAGCAGCGCAGGCTGACGCCGCACGGGAAGCTCGTCGTCGTCCCGGGCGCGGGCCACTCGGTGCAGTCGCGCGCGGTGAGCAACGTCGGCCGCCGGGCCGTGGCGCAGTTCCTGCTCGGCTCGTAGCTCCCTCGTTCGAGTGACAGGAAAGCCGGCGCCGGCGGTGCAACTGAACTCATGCGCGCGCGCCGGAAGGGAACCCTGGGCCCGGTCGGGCTCCCTGCCGCGGCCGTACTCGCGGTCGCACTCTGGCTCGGCGTGCACGGGGCCGGACTCGACACGGATATTGCGGCCGCTCTCGCGCTCTTCGCGCTGACCGCGCTGGCGGAGCGGATCGAGTTGCCCGCAGGTCCGAGGGCGACCGTCTCCGCCGCCGACCCGTTCGCGGTGGCCGCGGCGCTCGTCGGCGGCCCGCTGCTGGGCGCCTTCGCGGGCGCCTGGCGAAGGCGCTCCACCTCCGCGGGGGCAGGCGCTCTGCGCGGGTTCACGATCGGAGTGGTCGGCGAGCACCTGGCGCACCGCGGAGTCTCGGGCGCGGTCGCGCTCGCAGTCGCCGGACTGCTGGCCGGGCTGGTGCTGGACTTCGCGGCGCTCGCGCTCGTCGCCCTCGACCGCGGCGCCAGGCTGCGGCCGGCGCTGCGTGCCTCGTGGCGCACGATCGTCGTCGCCTGGCTGCTGCCCGGACCGCTGCTCGTCGCGTTCCTCTTCGTCTTCCAGACGACGCCGGCGCTCGCATGCGTGCTCGCCGCGGGCCTGCTGCTCGTGGCCGCCGCCGGGAACCGCTCCCGGCTTCGGCTCGAGCGGACGCTGGCGAAGGAACGCTCGCGCGCCCGCGTGGACGCGCTGACCGACGCGCCGAACCGCTACGCGCTCGCCGAGGCGCTCGCCGCCGAGCAGGCGCGGATCCGGCGTGGCGGCCGGCCCGCCGCGCTCTGCTTCCTCGATCTCGACCGGTTCAAGACGGTCAACGACACGTACGGCTACGCGGCCGGCGATGCCCTGCTCGTGGACGTCTGCCGCCGTCTGCGCACCGAGCTCCGCGCGAGCGACCTCGTCTTTCGCTGGGGCGGGGAGGAGTTCGTCGTGCTCGCGCCCCACGTGGAGAGCGCCGAGCTGCGCGACTTCGCCGAGCGGCTCCGCCTGCTCGTCGCGACCCGGCCCTTCTCGATCGACGGGCGGCCGCGCACGATCACCGGGTCGGTCGGCGCGGTGCTCCTCGACGACGGCCGTCCCGCCGATGCCGCGCTCGAAGCGGCAGGCCGGCTCGTCCGCAAGGCCAAGCTGACACGCAACAGCGCCGTCGTCGAAACGCCTTCGCGGGGCGCCGGCACGACGCGGCGCACACTGGCCGTCGGCGCCTAGATCAATTCTCCGGCGAATTTTGACTGACTAGTCAGTCGGAGAGGGAGGGTTGCGAACTTCCTGCGGGTGGTAAATTCGGGCGCTGCTTTTTTTCCAGCTTGGCCTCCGAGGGGTAACGGGAGGGCCGTCTGCTGCGGCCGGCGGCCCTCCCGTTCGGAGGAGGGGAGGGCGCTTTCTCCGGCGATCCGGGCGGATCGCTGGCACCATGGCCCTCCGATGAAGACCATCGCCACCGTCGTCCTCACCGCCGTCCTCTCGGTCGGCGCCGCGACGACCCACAACGCAGCAGCCGGCAACGGCACCGGCGTCGCGCGTCTCACGCACGCGCAGCAGCAGGCCATCGTCGCGGCCGGCGAGTGGCACCGCGGCTGCCCGGTCTGGATGTCACAGCTCCGCGTCGTCAGCTATCGCTACTACGGCTTCGACAAGCAGACGCACATCGGTCGGATCGTGGTCAACCAGAAGGTTGCCTACCCGGTACTCGAGGTCTTCGGGAAGCTGTATCGGATGCGTTTCCCGATTCGCGACGGGGCCTTCTCCTCGGTCTACGGCCCTCATCCGTGGCAGAGCGGCGACGTCACCGCCTCGTTCGAATGCCGCAACGCGGGAGCGTCGCCGTGCAGCAGTTCCACCACCACCCATCACTGGTCGAACCACGCGTACGGGGAGGCGATCGACCTCGATCCGCGCGAGAACCCGTACGTCGGTTGCGGGATGACGCGCGACAAGACGGCGGTCTCGTACATGAAGCGCTCGTGGCACCGGCCGGGGATGGTGACGCCCGCGGTGCGGGCCGTATTCGCGTCGATCGGCTGGGGCTGGGGCGGCTCGTGGTTCGGCTCCACCAAGGACTACATGCACTTCTCGATCGACGGCCACTAGCCTGGTCGTCGTGAGGACGGTGCTCCGGAGGGGATTCGTCGTCGCGGCCCTCGCCGCTGCGGCGCTGGTGCCCGCGGCAGCCGCGAGCAGCGCGTCGGGAGTGCAGATCGCGGCCGTGCCGCTCCCCAAATCGGCGCTGGGCGCCGCCGGGCACGGGCTGCCGCTCGCCCACGACTCCGGCCCGGTCTCGAACACCGAGGCCGCGGACGAGGCGACGGGCACGGTCACGGCAGCGCAGCTGAACAGCCTGGGCCGCGTGGGCGGCTACCTGGTGGACTACGGCAACCCGTTCGGCGGCGCGTCCGGGATCCGAGAGATCCAGACCGAGGTCGACAAGTACCGCAGCGCGTCGGCCGCGCGCAGGGGTCTCGAGTTCTGGCGCCGCGACGAGGTGAAGACCACTGAGCTGAAGAAGTTCGGGATCGGATTCACGGTCCGGAAGCTCGGGCTCTCCGGCATCCCGGGTCGGCACTGGGCCTACGCCGGCACCGCCACCATCAAGGGGCTCCAGCCCGTCCTGGGCGTCGACGCCCAGTTCCAGCAGGGGTCGTACCTGCTCGAGGTGTCGGTCTCGTCGGGCTCGTCGGCGGGCGCGGCGCACCTCGTGTCGGGTCTCGCGCGCAAGCTCTCGCAGCGGATGCGCCTCGCGCTCGCCGGCCGGCTGCATGCGAAGCCCGTGAAGCTGCCGCCCGCGCTGAAGCCGGGGCCGCCGCCGCACGGGCCGAGGCCCGCGGCGCTGGTGCTCGCGCCCGGCGACCTCGACGGCTCCACCTCTGTCGGCCACAGGGGCTACACGAAACCCGAGAACGCGCTCGATCCGAACGCGCTGTCGGTCTTCGACCAGGTGCTGACCTCGACCGGCACCTACCCGCTCCTCACCCAGGAGGTGCTGGTCGGCGGCAGCAGCCTCGAGGCGCAGTACTTCGGCGCGATCGCGGTGGGCGCCGTGACTGCGGCGGCCGGGAGCGGCACCCACGTCACTCCGGTCACCCTCGCCGGCGTGGGGGACAACGCCCGCGCCGAGCTCGTCCGGATCGCGCACAACGGGCTGACGGCGTACGAGGCGATCGTGACCATGTCCCACGGCTCCTACCTCGACTTCCTGGTCGTGGGGAGCAACGCCGGCTTCAAGAGCGCGGACGTCCAGAGCCTCGCCCGCCTCGCGGCGAAACGGCTGGACGCAGGGTTCCGCTAGCTACGCGCCGACGACCTGGACGAGCCAGCGCCGGTCGCGCTCGCGGTCCAGCTCGATGAAGAGGACGCGCTGCCAGGTGCCGAGCTGCAGCTCGCCGTCGCGCACGGGCACCGACTCGCCGGCGGTGCCGAGCAGCATCGCCATGCAGTGGGAGTGACCGTTGCCCTGATCCATGTCCTCGGGGCAGATGTTCTCGGTGCGCCGGTCCCAGTCGTCGTGCGCGTAGTACGAGTCGTGCGGGACGAGCCGCTTGAGCAGCTCGCAGAAGTCCTCGAGGAAACCCGTCTCCATCTCGTTGACGCGCACGCAGCACGTCGTATGCGGCGAGTAGATGCAGGCGATCCCGTCGGTGACGCCGCTCTCCCGGACGGCGCCCACCACGTCCTCGGTGATGTCGGTGACGGTGAGGCCGCCGGCGGTGCGGAGGCGCGTCTCGTGCTGGAACACCTTCATCGTGGCGGCCATTCTGCGGGAATCGTTACCCGACGGCGCGGGTGAACCCACACACCCTCAGTGGATCCTGCAGGACGCGCCGGGCCTACGCCGTGTGCTCGGGCTTCACCAACACCGCCCGTACGGTGAGGTAGTCGTTGCGGGTATAGCGGGGCCAGCAACACCTGAAGTAGACGACCTCGACTCCGAAATTCTTGATGGGCTTGTCGACTTCGCTCTTCGGCCTTTGTGGAAAGGCCCTCGGGCTGCTGACGAACCGGTACGTTCGCCACACGCCGTTCCACTTGATCTTTGCCAGGTAGCCCGGCTTGATCAGATAGAGGCGATAGAACGGGCCGTGGGCGCCGTAGCCCGGCACAGGCGTCACGTCGTGCGCGTCGATGACCATCGTCAGACCCATTCCGGGCCGCGTGGCATAGCCCGCGTCCCAGATGGGGCCGTACGCCAGATCGCAGGCTCTCGTGCGGATCGGCTTGTCGACGATTTGCAGGAACCTGATGGTGAGGCGCGCTGTGTGCCGTGACGCCGGACGCGCCGGGCAACCTCGGCTGGCGCTACCGCCGGGCGCGACCAGCACCATCGATGCCAGCCCGACAGCGAGAGTCGACAGCAGTGCCTTGGCGCCGTATCTCACGCTTCCGGAGCATAGATCGACGAGGACCGCCTTTGGGCAAGCGCCCCGAGCGGCCGCCGTCGTTACGGGTTCGCCGCCCTCAGGTCGAATGGGCCCGCCTGGATTCGAACCAGGGACCAACGGATTATGAGTCCGCTGCTCTGACCAGCTGAGCTACGGGCCCCGCCTGATCAGGCCGAGCGTATCGCTCCGCGCAGCGAGAGCCTGACGGCGACTCAGACGAGCGCCGGAGGCTCGAGCTCCGCGTCGCGGGTGACGAGCGCCGCGTAGCGGCCGCCGGCGGCGAGCAGGTCCTCGTGGCGTCCGCGTTCCACGATCCGGCCGCCGTCGAGCACGACGATCTGCTCTGCGTCCCTGACGGTCGAGAGCCTGTGCGCGATCGCGATCGTCGTGCGTCCCTGGGAGAGCCGGTCGAGCGCTTCCTGCACGGACCGCTCGGTCTCGGTGTCGAGCGAGGAGGTCGCCTCGTCGAGGACGAGGATCGGCGGATTGCGGAGGATCGTCCGCGCGATCGCGATCCGCTGCTTCTCGCCGCCCGAGAAGCGGTAGCCGCGCTCGCCGACGATCGTGTCGTAGCCGTCTGGCAGCGCCGCGATCACATGGTGGATCCGCGCGGCCTCGGCCGCCGCGACGAGCTCGTCGTCGGTCGCGTCTGGCTTCGCGAAGCGGAGGTTCTCCCGGACCGAGGCGTGAAAGAGGTACGTCTCCTGGGAGACGACGCCGACGAGGCTCGCCAGGGCGCCGAACGACAGATCCCGCACGTCGACGCCGCCGATCGACACAGAGCCGCGGTCGGCGTCGTAGAGCCGCGCCGCGAGGTAGCCGAGCGTGGTCTTCCCGGCACCGGTCTCGCCCACGAGCGCGGTCGTCGTCCCCGCGGGCACGGTGAAGCTCACGTCCTGGAGCGTCCACAGGTCGTCGCCCCGCGCGCCGCCGGAGGTGGCGCGGGCTCCCGGCAGGGCTCCGTCGGCTACGCCGACGGAGCTTCCAGCCTCATAGCGGAACCACACGTGATCGAAGACGACGGCGCCCGCCTCGGCGACCTCGATCGGGTTCTCCCGCTCGGCGATGTCGACCGGCGCGTCGAGGTACTCGAAGATCCGGTCGAAGAGAGCGAGCGAGGTCTGGATGTCGAGGCCGACGCCCAGCAGCGAGCCGACCGGGAAGAAGAGCCGCGTCTGGAGCGTGGTGAAGGCGACGATCGTCGCGATCGAGATCGAGTGGCTGAAGACGGTGCCGCCGAGCCAGTAGACAGCCGCGGGCATCACGGAGAAGCTCGTCTGGATCGAGGCCATCACCCAGCGACCGGCCATCCGCTGGCGCACCTCGAGGTCGGCCAGCCGCAGCGACTCGCTCTCGAACCGGTCGGCGAGCTCCTCGCCGCGGCCCATCGTCTTCCCCAGCAGGATCCCGCTGACGGAGAGGGACTCCTGCACGATGCTGGAGATGTCGGCGAGCGACTCCTGCGTCGTCTTCGCGATTCGCCGCCGCTCGTTGCCGACCCGTCGGGTCAGGACGACGAAGATCGGGATCAGCGCGAACGCGAAGAGGGCGAGCTGCCAGCTCAGGAGCAGCATCCCGATCATCGTCGCGACGACCGTCGTGAGGCTCGACGTGATGTTGGTGGCGGTGTTCGTGACCACGTTCTGCACTCCGCCGATGTCGTTGTTGATCCGCGACTGCACCTCGCCGGTGCGCGTGCGCGTGAAGAACGCGAGCGAGAGGCGCTGCAGGTGGCGGAAGACCGCTGCGCGCAGGTCGTGCATCACGCGCTGCCCGACCTGGTTGGAGAGCAGCGTCTGGATGACGCCGAGGACGCCGGCGACGATCGCGATCACGATCATCGCGGCCGCGTTCACCGAGACGCCTCGCGTGTCGTGCGCCTCGATCGCGACCAGGACGCGGCGGAGCAGGAAGGCGGGCAGGACGCCGAGGCCGGCGCTCAGGACGATCAGCGCGAGCAGGACCGAGAGGCGCCGCCAGTACGGCTTGAAGAGCGGCCCGATCCGCCGCAGGTTGGCGCGCCGCACCTCGGGGTCGGCCGCCCGCTCGGGCGGCGACTCGCCCCGGTCGTGGAAGAACATCCCCATCGGGCCTCTAGGCCGAGCGTATCGCCCGTCGCAGCGAGAGCCACAGCACGCACGGGACGGCGAGCGGCAGCAGCCACCAGGCCGCGACATCCGCGGCGGCGAGGATCGCGGTCGCCCCGATCGCGGCCGCGACGAGGACGGCGACCAGCCAGTCGTCGCCGATCACGAAGTCCCACCAGAAGCGGCCGAACGCAGCCAGCTTGCTCACGCCTGCATCTCCGCGGTGCGGAGCCGCGTCCGGCGCTCGCGCTGCAGCAGCCGGACGAGGAGGAACGACGTGAGGACGACGAAGACGAGGACGCCGGCGATCGCCGCGTCGGAACCCGGCCAGTCCCCGCCCGCGCCCTCGACCGACCAGAAGACCCCGAACGTGGTGAGCATCACGCCGACCGCGAACTTCATCGCGTTCTCCGGCACGCGCGCGAGCGGCGCACGCACCGCGACGCCCACGCCCGCGACGAGCACGAGCGCGCAGGCCGCGCCTGCCGCGGCGAGCGGGATCGAGCCCTGCGCGCTGCCGAACGTGAGGACGATGAACACGACCTCGAGCCCCTCGAGCAGGACGCCCTTGAAGGCGAGCGTGAACCCGTACCAGTCGACGCCCGCCCGCTCGACATGGGTCGCGCCGCGCGCCTCGGCGAGCTCCCGCGCGAAGATCGCGTCCTCGTCGTGCAGCGCCTTGTAGCCGCTCGCGCGGAGGATCGCCTTGCGCAGCCACTGCAGGCCGAAGACGAGCAGCAGCGCGCCCACCACGAGGCGGAGCCCGTTGAGCGGGATCTTCGTCAGCGCCGGCCCGAGCACGGCGACCACGACCGCGAGCGCCAGCGTCGCCGCGCCGAGCCCGGCCAGCGAGGAGCGCCAGCCGCGCGCGAGCCCGGCGGCAAGCACGATCGTCAGCGCCTCCACCATCTCGACGCCGCTCGCGAGGAAGGCGGAGAGGAAGAGGAAGGCGTTGCCGGTGCTCATGTGCGCGCCGGCCGTGGGTAACCCGAGTCGTCGGCGCTCGCGGCGGCCGTGGCCACGTCGCGCGGGTACGTGTGGCGGCCCTTGAACAGGAGCCAGGAGCTCGCGGCGAGCGGCAGGAGCATCAGCGCGAACGTCCACTGCAGGCCGGAGCGTCCTCCCCCGAAGATGTAGTCGGAGACCGCCCCGAACAGCAGCGGCGCCAGCGCCATGGCGAGCGAGCGGAGCAGCGTGCGGATCGCCTCCGCGCGGCCCCAGAGCAGCGGCGGCATGATGTCGAGTCGCGCCGCGTCGAGCGGCGGGTTCTGCGCGCCGAGGAAGAAGGCGGCTGCGGTGAGGTAGGGGACGGCGGTCACGGCGTCGCGCGTGAAGATCGCCGGGACGAAGAGGATGACGGTGATCGCCGCCGCGAACGCCGGCGTCATCACGCGTGAGCTCAGATACCCGCGGCGCAGCAGCCGGTCGCCGACCGCGCCGCCCGCCAGGACGCCGGCGAGCGCGCCGGCGCCGACGACGAGCAGGACGCCGGTCGCCGGCGCCTGCCCGACGCCGTACTGCTCCTTCGAGAACTCCAGGCCGAACGTCTGCAGGCCGGCGAGGAAGTAGTAGCCACAGGCGCTGGCGGCGATGAGGAGGATGTTCGTGCGCACGCGCAGCACGTACTCGGTGGCGCGCACGAGCCCCATCCGGCGCGCCTCCCGCGGGGTGATGACGAGCTCCGGGTCGGCGTCGAGCCCGCGCTCGCGCGCGAGCCGCTGGGCGTCGGTCTCGGTGGTCGTCTCGTCGGGCTCGCCGACGGGCGGCGGCTCCGACTCGTGGGCGAGCACTCCCTTGCCGCCGCGCTCCGGCTCCCGCAGCCGCCAGACGGCAGTCGCAAGCACGAACGCGGGCAGCGCGAGGATGACGAACGCGGCGCGCCACGAGAGCGTCGAGACGTTGCCGGTGACCGCGAAGCCGATGCCGGCTCCGACGTACTCGCCCGCGAGGATGACGCCGTAGATCCGGCCGCGCTCCCAGCTCCCGAACCAGTCGCCGACGAGCGAGGCGACCATCGGCCCCGCCGAAGCGGTGACGGCGCCGAGGAACAGCCGTGTCCAGAGCAGCTCCGTGAAGTTCGAGGCGGTCGCGCTCCAGAGCATCGCGCCGCCCCAGAGGACGATCGTCCCTCCGAGCACGCGCGTGCGCGTGACCCGGTCGGCGAGCACGCCGAAGGGCAGCGAAGCCAGCGCGCCGACGAGGGAGCTCACCGCGACCAGCAGGCCGATGTCGGTGTTGGTGATGTGCAGCCCGTGGCGCAGCTCGCTGGCCGACGCGCCGACGGTCGCGGCGTCGGCGCCGCTCAGGCCGAGGATCGCGGCGAGGATCACGATCACGCGCGTGCGCTCCTCGCCGCCGAGCGTGCGCGTCAGCCGGCGCGCGAAGGCGCCGAACGCGGCCGAGCCCAGCGCGGCCGCATCCGTCAGGACGCGCCCGGTGCGCGATTCCTCCGTGCTCACGCTCCCCATGGTGGCAGGAGCGCCAGCCTGCGGGGACTCAGACGTCCCGGCGGACGAGCAGCACCGCTGCGATCGCGAGTGCGACCGCGCAGTAGGCCGCGAAGACGAGGCCGCCGGCAAGCGGCGTCAGCGTGTGCGCCCCGTGGTGGAGCGTGAAGAGCTGGTTCCCGGCCTCGAGCGGCAGGTACTGGCTGATCGCATGGTTCCAGCTCAGCGGCAGGACGTTCATGAGCGGCGGCAGTACGAAGAAGATGGCGGCGAACGCGGCGATTCCACCCGCCGTGTTGCGCACGATCGCGCCCAGCGCGAGCGCGAAGATCCCGACGAGCATCACGTACAGCGCGCCGCCGAACACCGTGCGCGGGACGCCGGGATGGGTGAACGAGATCTGGAGGAGGTCGTGGCGTCCGAGGATCGCCTGGGTCGCGAAGAAGCTCACGAGGACCGCCGGCACCGCGAGCGCCAACGAGACGACGGCGTAGTCGATCACCTTCGCCCAGAGCACCGGCAGCCGCGTCGGCACAGCGGTGAAGGTGGAGCGGATCGAGCCGGTCGAGTATTCCGCGCTGATCAGGAGGACGCCGAGGACGGCGATGGCGAGCTGGGCCACGTTCACGCCGGCGAGCGCGATCTCGAGCGGGTGGCGGCCGGCCCGCTCGTCCGGGGACATCGTCCCCCAGCGCGCCGAGGTGACGACGGCGAAGATCACCGGGAAGGCGATCGTGAGGAGGAATCCGACGCCGAGCGACCACTTCGTCGACCGCACCGAGCCGAGCTTCGTCCACTCCGAGAGGAGCACGCGTGGGAAGGTGACGCGGCCGGTGCTCTCGAGCCTGGGCAGGCGGGAGATCGGGGAGACCGCGCTCACGCGACCGCCTCCTCCAGCTCGCTCGCGAACTCGAGCTCGTCGCGGGTCAGGTTCATGAAGGCCTCCTCGAGCGAGGCCTGGTGCGGCGTCAGCTCGTGGAGTGCGATTCCGGCCGCGGCAGCCGCGTCGCCGATCTGCTCCGCCGTGAGGCCGTGCACCTCGAGCGCTCCGCGGTCGGCGGCGACGAAGGTGACACCGGGGCCGGAGAGCGCCGCACGGAGCGGCTCGGTCTCGGGCGAGCGGACGAGCACGATCTTCTGCGAGGCGCGGGCGACGAACTCGTCGACGCTCGTGTCGGCGATCAGCTTGCCGCGGCCGATCACGATCAAGTGGTCGGCGGTGAGCGCCATCTCGCTCATGAGGTGCGAGGAGACGAAGACGGTGCGTCCCTCGGCCGCGAGGCCCTTGAGGAGGTTGCGCACCCACTGGATCCCCTCCGGGTCGAGCCCGTTGACGGGCTCGTCGAGCATGATCGTCTTCGGGTCGCCGAGGAGCGCTTGCGCGATGCCGAGCCGCTGGCCCATCCCGAGCGAGAACTGGCCGGTGCGCTTCCGCGCCACCTCGTGCAGGCCGACGAGGTCGATCAGGTCGGCGACCCGCTGCCGGGGGATGCCGTGCGTCTGCGCGAGGCCGAGCAGGTGGTTGGACGCCGAGCGGCCGGTGTGCACGGAGCGCGCCTCGAGCAGCGCGCCGACCTCGTGCAGCGGCGCGGCGTGCTCGCGGTAGTGGCGGCCGTTGACGGTCACGTCGCCCCGCGTCGGCCCGTCGAGCCCGAGGATCAGCCGCATCGTGGTCGACTTGCCGGAGCCGTTCGGCCCGAGGAAGCCGGTCACGATTCCCGGCTGTACCGTGAAGCTGAGCCCGTCGACGGCGCGCTTGGCGCCGTAGTCCTTGGTGAGGTCCCGGGCTTCGATCATCGACGTGAACGTAACCGGCCGCCGTGAGCTGAAGGTGAGTATGCGTCCGTGACCGTCGCGCTCTTCTCGCACACCGTCGACAGCTGGCTGTCGTCGTACGGGTACGTCGTCGTCTTCCTGCTCGTCATGATCGAGAGCATCGGCGTGCCCGTGCCCGGGGAGACCGCGCTGATCGGCGCGGCGCTCTATGCAGGCTCGACGCACAAGCTCGAGATCTGGTGGGTGATCGCGGTCGCCGCCGCCGGCGCGATCATCGGCGACAACATCGGCTACGCGATCGGCCGCTACGGCGGCGCGAAGGTCCTGCTCCGGCACGGTCACCGCATCCACCTGCACGAGGGACGCCTGAAGATCGGGATCTGGGTCTTCCGGCGCCACGGCGGCAAGGTCGTCTTCTGGGGCCGCTTCGTCTCGGTCCTCCGCACGTACGCCGCCTTCCTCGCCGGCACGAACCAGATGCCGTGGCCGCGCTTCCTCTTCTTCAACGCCGCCGGCGGGATCGTCTGGGCGACGCTCTTCGGCGTCGGCTACTACGTGTTCGGTGGGGTGCTGAAACGGCTGAGCACGACGATCGACGTCACGCTCGGCGTCCTCGGAGCGCTGGTCGTCGTCGGTTTCGTCGTCTGGATGAGGCGGAAGGAGGCCGAGCTGCAGGAGCGCGCGGAGCGCGAGATCGGCGGCTCCGTCGAGGAGGAGCTCGGCAGGTAGGAAGGCAGTGCGTAAGCTGGACGGATGTTCCTCTTCACGAAGAAGACCGAGATGGTGACGCCCGAGGACGCGCTGCCCGGGCGCGACACGCAGATGCAGGTGCCCGAGCGGCACGAGGTGCTCGGGACGCCGCTTCGGCCCCCCTTCCCCGAGGGAATGGAGCAGCTGGTCGTCGGCATGGGCTGCTTCTGGGGCGCCGAGCGCGTGTTCTGGCAGGCGCCCGGCGTCTACACCACCGCCGTCGGCTACGCCGGCGGCCACACCCCGAACGCCACCTACGAGGAGGTGTGCTCCGGCCGCACCGGGCACACCGAGGTCGTGCTGGTGGTGTTCGACCCCGCGAAGACCAGCCGCGAGGAGATCCTCAAGCTGTTCTGGGAGAACCACGACCCGACGCAGGGCATGCGCCAGGGCAACGACGTGGGCACCCAGTACCGCTCGGCGATCTACGTGACCTCTCCCGAGCAGCGCGCCGCCGCCGAGGCCACGCGCGCCGCGTTCGGCGAGCGCCTGGGCGCCGCCGGCTACGGCGAGATCTCCACCGAGATCGCCGACGCCGGCGAGTTCTACTACGCCGAGGACTACCACCAGCAGTACCTGGCCAAGGTGCCCAACGGCTACTGCGGCCTGGGCGGCACGGGCGTCAGCTGCCCGATCGGCCTGAACGCCTAGAGCTGGGAAGCCAGCCAGGCGTGCACCTCGCCGACGTGGTTGTCCACGACGGTGAGGTGCCCCTCGCCGGGGGCCATGTGCACCTCGACGCCCGGGATGCGCCGGGCGAGCCACTCGCCGTGGGCGTGCGGGACCATCAGATCCTGGTCGCCCTGCCAGAGCTGGACGGGCACCGAGATGTCCGCCGGCGCGAAGCCCCAGGGACGGGTGAACGCCAGGTCGTCGTCCAGCCAGCCGCCGACGCCGGGCTCGAAGCCGACGCGGAAGGACTCGAGCAGGTAGGCCGCGTACTCGCCGGTCAGCGCGGCCGCGTCGACCGGGGTCAGCAGGGTCCGCAGCTCGTCGCGCAGCTGCTCGGGGGTGATCTCCCGGATCCCGGCCGCGAAGTCCTCGTGCAGCGGGCGCAGCGCGTCCTCGCCCTCCAGCGCCGCTGCGAACTCGCGCACGTTGTCCTCCCCCATCCCGGCCACCCAGTCCAGGTCGGGCTCGCCGTATGGGCCGACCGAGGCGAACGTCGCCGCCGCCGCGCAGCGCGGCGACAGGGCGGCGCAGGCCAG
>DASTZY010000078.1:0-6471 GCA_035764085.1 Gaiellaceae bacterium | reverse complement strand
CCGTCGCCGCCGTCCTCCACGCGCAGCCGTGTGAGCGTGAGCACGCCGTTGACCGTGACGCCGCGCGCCTCGACGAACGTGCCGGCCGCAAGCACCGGCAGCGTCACGCCGGTCGGCGCCGTGAAGGTCAGCATCGCGCCGCCCGCGTCGATCGTGATCTGCGTGGGCGAGGAGGTGACGACGGCGCCCTGCGCCTCGACCTCGTCGGCGGGATTGGCGGCTTCGTCGCCGATCGAGACGAGCGTGAACGTGTTGTCGGCTCCGGCCTGCACCGTCAGCTCGATCTCCTCGCCGGGCGTCAGCGCCGGGAGCGTGATCGCGCTCGGCACGGTGATCGTGATGGGCAGACCCTCGAGGGAGACGACGAACGGCGAGACGCTCACCAGGACCCCCTCGATCCGGACGGTGCCGGCCTGGGAGACGGCCTGGAAGCCGTGCTCGAAGAGGTCTCCGTGCTCGATCTCGAGCTCGAACTCGCCGATCCTGCCGACCCGCTGGTCGCCGTGGTCGCCGGCCGACGAGAGACCGCGACTCCCCGTGTGGATCGTCAGGACGCTGTGGCCGCTCGCGACCCGGAGCGCCTTCGGCAGCCGCTTCACCACGACGGCACGGAGGCGGGCCGTCCTGACGTGGGCGAGGACACGCAGGTGCGCGGCGCGGATCGTGCCGTCGCGGAGCCGGGTGCCGGCGACGCTGACGCGGTCGCCGAGCCGCACGCGCCGGGGGGAGACGCGAACGGTGACGCCGAGGCCCTTCGGCCCGGCCAGGACGATGGTGCCGGCGCGGGCGTGCTCGGCGACGACGGTTCCCCTGATCGACGTCGACGCCGCCGTGGCGGGCCCGACGACCGTCAGGAAGGCGGTGACCGCGAGCAGAGCTGTCCATCTCATCGAAACGTTCCTCCTTCTCGCTGACTGGGCGACCGCCCCCTTGCGGCCAGGGTCTTCATCCGGATAGAGGAGCCCGGAACGAAAAAGTCGCGGTCAGCCGCCATGGCCGTCGCTGCCGCCGTCGCTCGAGCCGGAGCTGCCTCCGTCGCCGCCGTCACCGTCGCTCGAGCTCGGCCCGGGGCCGGAGCTGTCGGAGACCGTGGTCGTTGCGGTGCCGGGACCGGGGGCGGAAGAGGAGCCGTCGCCACCGTCGCTGCCGTCGCCGGTCGTCGTCGGCTGCACGACGACCGGCGACGCGATCGCCGGCGCCGTGACCTGCGCGTCGTCCCCGCCGCCGTCCCGCGAGCCGGAACCGTCCGAGCCGGAGTCGCGCGACCCGTCGTGACGCCGGGCCGTAGGCGCGACGCTGCCCGAGCGGTCCTCGCGCCGCGTGTCCACGAAGGTCGCGTGGGGCGCGGCGGCGCGATGCGTGTGCGTGGCGGTCCGGTGGTGCGCGGCCGGGTGCCGAACGGCCGTCCGCGAGGCGTGGTGCGCGATGCGCGGAACGGCCGCGCCGCTCCCGCCGGCGATCGCCGCGGCGCCGAGCCCGACGACGACCGCCTTCGTCGCCACCGGGACCGTGGACGTGGCGTCCCCGCCGAGTCCAAGACGGAGCAACGCCTGCACCCAGGGCACGCCGCCGAGCGCGGTCGCGACATCCCCGAGCCGCTGCCGGAGGCGGGCGCGCGCACGCAGGAGGAGCGAGCGGACCGACGGCCGGCTGAGCGAGAGCTCGTCGGCGAGCTGGCCGTAGCTGAGCCCGCGGATCTCGCGCAGGAGAAAGGCCTCGCGCTGGGCCGCAGGCATCCGGCCGACCTCGTCCCAGAGGCTCGCCAGCTCGCCCGCGCGGACCGCGTGCACGGAGGCGTCGGGCGTCGCGGCCTCGGGCGCCGCGCCCGCCGGCAAGGGTGCCGCGGCTCGCTGGCGGAAGCGCGCGTAGCACTCGTGACGCGCGACGGCGAGCAGCCAGGCGAGCGGCTCGCGCGGCGCCGCCCCGTTCAGGAGGGCGCGATGCGCAGAGAGGAAGACCTGTTGCGCCGCATCCTCGGCCTCGGTCCGGTCGCGCAGGAGCGAGCGGCACAAGGCGGTGACGGCTGGACCGTGGGCACGGAACAGCGCCTCCGTGCGCTCGGATTCGCCGTCGTTCTCGGCTCCGGGTGACGCCACGACGGACAGGACTACGGGCGAGCGCCCGCCGCGGATTGCCGATCGCGAAGCTCGTCGAGGGATCGCAATCCGAAATGAACGCTCGCGCGTATGGGCCGAACGGGGTCAGACCCGACACACACGCGAGGGGGTAGTGATGCGGGACCTGTTGCGACACCGGCTGGCCATGTCGATCCTGGCCACCAGCGCCGTCGCGCTGTTCGTCTTCACCGGAACGGTGGCGGCGAGCGGGAAGCCGGTCGGCAAACAGCGGGGCGAAACGGTCGCCCAGAACAAGAAGGCCTTCTACGACAGCCGGCAGGCGCCGGCCGGCCGGCTCGAGCTCGATCGCCGGGCGGCCGCGCTCGAGGCCGATCCGCCGGCCCTCACCGAACATCTGAAGCAATCGCTCGGCGTCGAGGGGTTCGTCAACCTCGATCCACTGACCGGCACCGTGCGGGACGTCGGCCGGACGGACGGGTTCCTCACAGGCCCGAGCAACGCAGCCGCGTCGAGCATCGCGCTCGGCTACGTGACGAAGAACGCGGCGGCACTCGGGCTCACCACCCAGGGCCTCCAGGCGCTGTCCCTGGCGAGGGACTACGTCTCGATCGACGGGACGCACCATCTCTCGTACGTTCAGAAGATCGACGGCGTACCCGTCTTCGACAACGGGCTGAAGGTGAACGTCGCCAAGAACGGCCAGGTCATCAACGTGGTGGGCTCGCCGCTGGCGAGCACCGCCGTCGAGACGGCCTCGCCGAGCCTCGGCCCCGACCAGGCGATCGCCCAGGCGCGACTCGACGTCGGTCTCGCGGTCGCACCGGTGAGCTCCGACTCGGCGACTCCCGTCTACTTCAAGACCCTCGGCGGCACGCGGATCGCCTACGAGGCGACGATCGGCAGCGGCACGCAGGCCTATCAGAGCGTCGTCGACGGGACGTCCGGCAGGGTTCTCTACCGCCGGAGCCTCGTCAACTATGCGAACGGGCTCGTGCTCGACTACTACCCGAACGCCCCGGCCGGCGGCACCGTCCACACGGTCGACCTGAACCAGAACGGCTGGCTCCCGCCTAAGGCGACCACGCTGACGGGGCCGAACGTCCACGAGTACTCGGACCTCAACGACAACAACGCGCCCGACGGAGGCGAGCAGACGAGGCCCGCCTCGTATCCGATCCTGACGTTCTCACCCGCTGCGTGCGTTCCCGGATTTCCGTGCACGTGGGATCCGGAGGTACAGAACTCGTGGAAGGCGGACCTGAACCAGAGCGCCGTCCAGCTCTTCTACTTCGTCAACAACTGGCACGACCACCTCGCCGCACCGCCGATCGGCTTCACGACGGCGGCGGGGAACTTCCAGGGAGACGACCCCGTGCTGGCCGAGAATCTCGACGGCGCCAACACGGGAACCGGGGCCGACACGCGGCTCCCCGACGGGGCTCACATCGACAACGCCAACTTCGCGACCCGCCCCGACGGACAGCCGGGCCGGATGCAGATGTTCCTCTGGCACCAGCCGCACCTGTCCTTCCCGGACCAGGATCCGTTCATCGCGGCGATGGGCTCGGACGAGGCGGACATCGTCTACCACGAGAACACTCACGGCCTCTCGAACCGGCTCGTGGTCGACGCGCAGGGCAACTCGACCCTGGGCAACGGCCAGTCGGGCGCGATGGGCGAGGCGTGGAGCGACTGGTACGCGATGGACTACCTCGTCGACCAGAACCTGCAGCAGGACACCTCGGCGCCCGGCGAGGTGCGGATCGGCAACTACGTGGGCTGGGGCAACGACCTCATCCGCACGCAGCCGCTGGACTGCCCGGTCGGATCGAGCTCCCCGGCCTGCCCGGGCGGGCTGACGGGCCACACCGGCGGCTACACGTACGGCGATTACGGCCACATCATCGGCCAGGCCGAGGTGCACGCCGACGGTGAGATCTGGGGCGAGACGCTCTGGGATCTCCGGAACGCCCTCGGCTCGCAGACCTCCGAGCAACTCGTCACCCGGGCGATGGAGCTCTCACCCGCCAACCCGTCGATGCTCGACGAGCGGAACTCCATCCTCCAGGCCGACGAGGTCGACTTCGGCGGCTCGCACCACGACGTGATCTGGTCGGTGTTCGCGAATCGCGGGATGGGCTTCTTCGCCGGCACGCTCAACGGTGACGACACGAAGCCCGTCCAGGACTTCTCGCCGCCGCCGGCTCCGGGCTCGCCGACCGGCAACCTGACGGGAACGGTCACCGACGTCGACACCGGCCAGCCGATCCAGGGCGCGGTCGTCGCCTTCGGCGGTCACGACTCGGGATTCCCGGGCGACCTCGTCGGTACCAGCGACGCGAACGGCAACTACGCCGTGAACGACATCTTCTTCGGCGGCTATCCGGACGTGTCGGCATCGGCTCCCGGCTACGACACCGGCTTCGTGCCGGGCAAGCTCACCATCGGCCAGCCGAGCACGACGCAGGACTTCCAGCTCAAGCGTGACTGGGCGTCGCTCAGCGGCGGCGGATCGATCACGGACTTCTCCGGGCCCGACTTCAGCTCGTTCGGGTGCGGTCCGACGGCCGCGATCGACCAGTCGCAGGGCATCGGCTGGGGGAGCGTCACGAACAGCGCGGGAGTCGACGACGGGACGACCTCTCCGGAGTTCATCGTCGTCAAGCTGCCGACGGCTGTCGACATCAGCGACATCCAGATCAATCCGTCGAACACGTGCGGTGACCCGGGCAGCTCGTCCGTGCGCGGCTTCACCGTGGAGACGTCGACCGACGGCACCAACTTCACCCAGGTGTCGACGGGAGTCTTCTACTCCGGCAACCGGAACAAGCTGAACTCGATCTCGCTCAGCGGGCCGGTGTCCGGGATCAACTACGTGAAGTTCACGTTCCTCAACCCGCAGGTGCCGAACGCGACCTCCGGCTCGTGCAACGGTCCGTCGTCGTGCGGCACCGACCCGAACGACAGCTCCGGCGTCGCGGCACACTGCGGCCCGGGCAAGGACAACGGCTTCGGTGGCTGCACGTTCACCGACATGTCGGAGATCGAGGTCTTCGGCCACCCGTCGTCCTGACGTTCGCGGAAGGAACGACGTACAGCGAGGAGGGCCGCCTTCGGGCGGCCCTCCCCCTGGCGTCGATGGGGTAGGGTCCGGCTTCGGAACACAGCTCTGGAGGGGGGCGCGTGGCAGAGGTCGTATTCGACGGAGTCACGAAGGTGTACGCCGACGGCACCAAGGCGGTCGACTCGCTTGCCCTCGACGTCGCCGACGGGGAGTTCATGGTGCTTGTCGGCCCGTCCGGCTGCGGCAAGACCACCGCGCTGCGCATGGTCGCCGGGCTGGAGGAGATCTCTGCGGGGGTGCTCCGGATCGGCGAGCGGGTCGTCAACCACGTCCCTTCGCGCGACCGCGACATCGCGATGGTCTTCCAGAGCTATGCGCTCTATCCGCACCTTTCCGTCTACGACAACATCGCGTTCGGCCTGCGGATCAAGAAGGTCCCCAAGGCCGAGATCGACCAGCGCGTTCATCGAGCAGCCAAGCTGCTCGGGCTCGAGGAGTACCTCAAGCGCAAGCCACGCGCGCTCTCCGGCGGCCAGCGCCAGCGCGTTGCCATGGGCCGCGCGATCGTGCGGCAGCCGGCGGCGTTCCTGATGGACGAGCCGCTGTCGAACCTCGACGCGAAGCTGCGCGTACAGACACGCGCGGAGATCGCGAAGCTGCAGAGCGACCTCGGCGTGACGACGATCTACGTCACGCACGACCAGATCGAGGCGATGACGATGGGCGACCGCGTCGCCGTCATGCGCAAAGGCGAGCTGCAGCAGGTCGACGACCCGCAGACCCTCTACGACCGCCCGGTGAACCTCTTCGTCGGCGGCTTCATCGGCAGCCCGGCGATGAACATGCTCGAGGCGCAGATCCAGGCGTCGAACGGGACGCTGTGCGCGAAGGTCGGCGAGCTCGCTGCGCATATGCACGCGCAGCTTCGCGTCGAGGTTCGACAGCGGCTCGTCCATGAGAAATGCGGCAGGGCTTCGCACCATCGCGCGCCCGAGTGCCACGCGCTGGCGCTGGCCGCCCGACAACTGCGACGGACGCCGCTCGAGCAGCGCTTCGATCTGCAACTGCTCGGCCACCGCACGCACCTCGCGCGCGATCTCCCGCATCACGCGATGCCGGCGCGGCGAGAGCATGCGGATCAGGGGAAGGCGCTCGAAAACGTTGAGCCGAGACATGACGAGCGGCAGCGCGTCGCGATGGGCCGCGCGATCGTTCGCGAGCCGTCGGCGTTCCTGATGGACGAGCCGCTCTCGAACCTCGACGCGAAGCTCCGCGTCCAGATGCGCGCCGAGATCGCGAAGCTCCAGTCCGACCTCGGCGTCACCACGA
>DASTZY010000077.1:0-8006 GCA_035764085.1 Gaiellaceae bacterium | reverse complement strand
GGAAGCGGCATTCGAGGCCCTGTGGTGATCCGGCTCGGCCGTATCGCGTACGTGAACATGGCGCCGGTCTTCTACCGCGTGGACGCCGAGGTGGAGGAGGTGCAGGGCGTCCCGACCGAGCTGAACCGGATGCTGGTGGCGGGCGAGCTCGACACGGCGCCGATTTCCTCGATCGCGTACGCGCAGGACGCCGACCGGCTGCGGCTGCTGCCACGGCTCTGCGTCGCGTCGGAGGGTGCAGTCGACTCGATCCAGCTCGTCTCCCGCGTCCCGCTCGAGCGGGTGCGCGTCGTCGCGATCACGCCGGAGTCGGCCACCTCAGTAGCGCTGACGCGGGTGCTGCTCCCGGAGGCTGAGCAGTCGCCGCTCGAGGCGTACGAGGCAGGGGAGGCAGAGGCGAAGCTCCTGATCGGCGACGCCGCACTGCGCTCGGCGTTCGAGGACCCGACCCCGCACCACGACCTCGGCCGGCTCTGGCTCGAGCGGACGGGGCTGCCGATGGTGTTCGCGGTCTGGGCGTGCCCCGAGCCGCTCGCGGATGGGCTCGCGGAGCTCGAGGACGCGCTCGTCTCCTCGGTCCGACTCGCGCGGGCCGAGCCCGAGCAGCTCGCGTACGAGGCGGCCGAGCGCTACGGCTATCCCGCCGGCTTCCTCGCGCGCTACTTCGAGAAGCTCCGCTACCGCTTCGGCCCGCGCGAGCGCGCCGGCCTCTACACGTTCCTCGAGCTCGCGCGAGACGCCGGGCTGCTCGAAACGGTGCCGGAGCTCCGCTTCGTGCAGACGACCGCCGGAGCAGCGGTCGCATGACCGCGGTCGCGAACCCGGCAAGTAACACTGTGTTACAAGCGATCCTCGAGAAGGCGACCTCCGGCGAGCGGATCACGGACGAGGACGCCGTCGAGCTGCTCCGCTCGCGTGACCTCGTGGCCGTCGGACGCGCGGCGAACGAGATCCGCAACCGGCTCCACGACCCGCAGCGCGTCACCTTCATCATCGATCGCAACCTCAACTACACGAACATCTGCGTCACCGACTGCGACTTCTGCGCCTTCTACCGCCGGCCGGGCGATCGGCGCGAGGGCTACCTGCTGCCGAAGCCCGTCATCTTCAAGAAGATCGAGGAGACGCTCGCGCTCGGCGGCACGGGTCTGCTCATGCAGGGTGGCCACCATCCCGACCTCGGCGTCGACTACTACGAAGACCTCTTCTCCTCGATCAAGGCGCGCTACCCGATCCATCTGCACGCGCTCTCGCCGTCGGAGATCGTGCATGCGGGACGGCGCTCGAAGCTGACGGTGCCCGAGACGCTCTCCCGGCTACGCGACGCCGGCCTCGACTCGATTCCCGGCGGCGGCGCCGAGATCCTCGTCGACCGCGTGCGGGACATCATCGCGCCGAAGAAGGTGTCGACGAAGGAGTGGCTCGGCGTGATGCGCGAGGCGCACCGGCTCGGGATCTCGACGACGGCGACGATGATGTACGGCCACGTCGAGACGCTCGAGGAGCGGGTCGAGCACTTCCGCCGTATCCGCGAGCTGCAGGACGAGACGGGCGGCTTCCGAGCTTTCTTCTCGTGGACGTTCCAGGACGACGGGAACCGGCTCGTCTCGCTCGTGCCGGCCGAAACGCGGCCCACCTCGTTCGACTACCTGCTCACACAGGCGGTGTCCCGCATCTACCTCGACAACATGCCGCACATCGGCTCGTCGTGGGTGACGCAGGGCAAGAAGATCGGCCAGGTGGCGCTGCAGTTCGGCGCCGACGACCTCGGTAGCGTGATGATCGAGGAGAACGTCGTCTCGGCCGCGGGCACGACCCATCGCACGAGCGCCGAGGAGCTCGTCCACCTGATCAAGAGCATGGGCAAGGTGCCCGTGCAGCGCGACACGCTCTACCGCGAAGTCAGGGTCTGGAACTAGCTACGCCCACTGCGCGGCCCACTCGTCCGCGTGGGGGCGGCCGCTCTCCAGTGCTGCGGCGCGTACCTCCTCTACCGGATACGGGACCCGGCGGAACTCGACCGCGACAGCGCCGTCCTCGGCGGTGACGAGCGCCCATTCGGCGAGGGTGCGTAGCATCGGCGGCTCGTCCTCGTGCCGGTCGTACGCGAGTCCGACGCTGCCGGGATTGACGTAGATCCCGCCTTCGATCCTGCGCGTCCACTGCAGATGCGTGTGCCCGCCGGCGAGCAGCGCGGCGTCGTGACCGAGGAACGGCTCGAGCGCCTCGGCGCCGGGCTCGGGGAGGAGGACGTCGTCGTACGAGCGAGGCGAGCCGTGGAAGAAGAGCATCGACACGCCCTCGGCCTCGCGCCGCACGATGGGCGAGAACGACCGGATCTGCTCGAGGTGCGAGGGATCCAGCTGCGACAGCGTCCACTCGCGCACCTCGAGGAGCCGCTCGGTGATCGGCTCCGGCGAGTCGGCGGGCACCTCGAGCAAGAGCGCGTCGGCATTGCCGAGCACTGTCTCGCAGCCGAGCGCCGCGAGGCGGTCGAGCGTCTGCCCGGGTTGCGAGCCGCCCTGTGCCGTGTCTCCGAGGCAGACGATCTCGTCGACGCCGAGGCGCTCGACGTCCTCGAGCACGGCACCGAAGGCGACGTCGTTCGCGTGCTGGTCGGAGACGAGTGCGAGGCGCACCCGCCGAGGCTACCCTGGCCGCCGGGTCGTGCTGCGCAAGCTCCTCATCGCCGTCGCGCTCGCGGCGCTCCTCGTGTCCGCGATCGCCTCGGCGGCGAGCGGGTCGCAGCGGCGCTCGCGCCAGGAGTCCGTCTCCACCTCGACGCTCATGCCGGGCGTGACGTACACCCGCGAGGTGGACTTCACCTCGCGCGGGCCGATCGTGGTCGACGTCGTGACGGC
Source organism: Gaiellaceae bacterium (assembly GCA_035764085.1). GTDB lineage: Bacteria > Actinomycetota > Thermoleophilia > Gaiellales > Gaiellaceae > Palsa-739. Next base: position 5,145 of record DASTZY010000077.1, on the reverse strand, counting down.
GCCGAAGCCGGACGGCAACGTCTACTCGCTCGCGCCGGCGCTCTCGAACGGAACGCTGCGGGGAACGGAGAAGCTCACGCAGCTGGCGAGCCGGGTCTCGGCAGGCGCGACGACCGTCGCCATCGACGGCGACTACTACAACCGCAAGACCGGGGCGCCGACCGGAGTCCTCATGCAGGACGGCGTGCTCGAGAGCGCGCCGGCGGCCGGTCGCTCGAGCCTCGGCATCGACGCAAACGGGGCGCTGACGGCGGCGCGCCTGTCCGTGGCCGGAACCTGGCAGGGAAGCGGCCAGCGTCGGCCGCTCGTCCTCAACCCGGCGGCCGGGAAGGGAAAGTTCGCGCTGTACACGCCGGCCTACGGCACGGCGACGCCGGCGGAGTCCGGAGTCGTCGAGGCCGTCATCGGATCGCTCCCGCCCGCGCGTCCCGGCATCCCGCTCGACGGCACCGTGACACAGGTCGCGGCGGGCGGGCCGACCCGGATCCCGCCCGGCGGCGCCGTCCTCGTCGCCCGCGGCGCCCAGTCGACCGCCCAGCTCACCGCGGAGGCGCTTCCCGGCCAGCAGGTCGAGGCACGGCTGTCGCTCTCGCCGGACTGGAGCGGACTCCCGAGCGCCCTCGGCGGCGGTCCGCTGCTCGTCCAGAACGGCAAGCCCGTGTTCCACGCCAACGAGCCGTTCGACCCGCGGCAACTGAACAGCCGGCAGCCGCGCGGCGCGATCGGCCAGCTCGCCGACGGCCGGATTCTCCTCGTCGCCGTCGAGGGGACGAACCCCGCGTACAGCATCGGCATGTCGAGCTATGAGCTTGCCGTGGAGCTCTCCCGGCTCGGCGCGCGCACCGCCTACGGGCTCGGCTCGGGAGCCCCCGCGGGGATCGCGTTCGACGGGACGCTCCTGACGCGGCCGTCGTCCGGAGTCGAGGCCAGGGTCTCCGACGCACTCGTCCTCTCCTACAGCGGCGTCTACGCGGCACCTCCGTCGACGTCCGTCCTCTCGCCCAACGGCGACGGCGTGAGAGACAGCCAGACGCTCTCGTACCGCGTCGCCCGTCCCTCGAACGTACTCGCGACGCTCTCCGGCCCCGGCGGGACGAGGGTGACGCTGGTGAACGCGGCCCAGCCGCCCGGCCTGCAGACGATCGACTGGGACGGCTCTCGGGCGGCGGAAGGCGCGTGGACGTTCACGGTCACGGCCACCGACGACCGCGGCGTCACGACGAGCGCGCAGCGGACGTTCTCGCTCGACGACACGCTCGCGTCGCTCGGCGTCACGACGGGGAGCCGCGGGCTGCCCACGGCCACGTTCCAGCTGACGCGGCCGGCGACCGTCGTCATTCGGATCGAGCGCCCGAACGGCGTGGCCGTGACGAGCCTCCGCCTCGGCTCGCTCGCGGCGGGGACACAGCACGCGACGTGGCGCGGCCTGATCGGGCGCAGCCGAGCGCCGCGCGGCAGGTACGTGGTCGACGTCGTGGCGAAGAGCTCGGTCGGTACGAGCTCGCTCGCCGTGCCGTTCTCATTCCGGCCTCACACGCGTCACTGATAGTGCCCGGCCCGATGACGGTCTGGGTATCCCCGGCGGCTGCAAAGCGTCTCGACTCCTCGCTTCGCTCGTCGGCCGGCTTCGCCGGCTGCGGCGTCCTCGGTCGCGCCGATAGCCCGCGGGCTAGCGACGCTCCCTGCGTCCTTGCCTCGCTCGCTTTTCGCGCGCCGGGGACGCGAGAGCGCCACCGGGCCGGGCACTAGACTCGCCCGCGTGCTCATCGCGAGCGTCTCGTCGAGCTTCACGTCGGAGGTGGCGAACCACGGCGTCTACGCCGTCTTCGGCCTGATGGCGATCGACGCGCTCTTCCCGGCGGCCAGCGAGCTCGTGATGCTGTACGCAGGCGCCGTCGCCGCGGGAGTCTTCCAGGCCGCCCACGGCGTCACGCTGTTCGGCTCGCGGATCGGCTTCGGCGCCGGCGCGCTGGTCGTGCTCGCGCTCGCGGGCACCCTGGGCTACCTCGCGGGCGCGCTCGTCGGCTGGGCGATCGGCCGCTACGGAGGGCGGCCGCTCCTCGAGCGACACGGCCGCTGGTTCCATCTCTCGCCCCCGACGCTCGACCGGGCCGAGGCGTGGTTCGATCGCTGGGGATACGCCGGCGTCTTCCTCGGTCGCATCACGCCGGTCGTCCGCTCCTTCGTCTCGATCGCGGCCGGGATCTTCGAGATGCGGCTCCTGCCCTACACGCTCCTGACGCTCGCGGGCTCCGCCGTGTGGGCGTTCGCGTTCGCGGGAGCGGGCTACGGCCTCGGTAGCAGCTACAGCGGCTTCGACCACGGATTCCGCTACGTCGAGTACGCGATCGTGGCAGCAGTGGTGCTCGGACTGGCGTATTTGGTGTACCGAAGGATCGCTGCGGCTAGAGTTGCCGCGCGTGCAGACGATTCCCCTCGTTGACGTACGGGCCGAATACGAACCGCTGATCCCCCGCCTCGAGGCCGCGTTCCGCGAGGTGCTCGACGGCAAGGGCTTCATCCGCGGCCCGCACTACTGGGCATTTCAGGAGGAAGCGGCCGCGTACCTCGGCGTGAAGCGGACGATCGGTGTCGCCAACGGCACCGACGCGCTCGTGCTCGCCCTCGACGCGCTCGGCGTCGGGCCCGGCGACGAGGTGATCTGCCCTGCCTTCACCTTCTACGCGACGGCGGAGTCGATCGTCCGTCGCGGCGCGACGCCCGTCTTCGCGGAGATCGATCCCGCCACGCTCAACCTCGACCTGGACGACACCGCCGCGAAGGTCACCGACCGGACGCGCGCGATCGTTCCGGTCCATCTGTTCGGCCGGCTCATGGACGTCCGGCCCCTGGTCGAGCTCGGCGTCCCGGTGCTCGAGGACGCTGCGCAGGCGTTCGGCGCGCCCGGCGTCGCGCAGCACGGCGCGATCTCGACCTTCAGCTTCTACCCGACCAAGAACCTCTTCTGCTTCGGCGACGGCGGGCTGATCGCCACGAGCGACGAGGAGCTCGCGGATCGCGTGCAGCTCCTTTCCTTCCACGGCTCGCGCGACAAGACCGAGTTCGACCTCGTCGGCTACAACTCGCGCCTCGACGAGCTGCAGGCCGCGTTCCTGCGCATCTTCCTGCCCGAGGTCGCGGGCTGGAACGAGGGACGCCGCGCCGCCGCCGCCCGCTACGCCGAGCTGGGTCTGGGCGAGCTCGTGGACATCCCGCACGACGAGCCCGGCCACGTCTACCACCTCTTCGTCTGCCGCTCGCCCGAGCGCGACGCGATCCGCAGCGCGCTCGCCGAGGCCGGCATCGCATCGGCGACCTACTACACGACGCCCCTTCATCTGCAGCCGTCGCTGCGCTACCTCGGCTACGAGCCGGGCTCGCTGCCCGCGACCGAGCAGGCCGGAGCCGAGAACTTCTCGCTGCCGCTCTGGCCGGGGATCCCGCCGGAGGCGCAGGAGCGCGTCGTCGACGTCGTCCGCTCCGCCGTCCCCAGTCGAGTCTGATGCGCCGTCTCATCTCTCCGCACCGGGTGTGGCAGGTACTCGTCGACGGGGCGATCATCGCGCTGTCCTGGTGGCTCGCCTTCGAGCTCCGGTTCGACCACGGGCTGCCGATCTACTACTCCCATCTGTTCCGCGAGACGATCCTGATCGTCATCGCGATCAAGCTCGCGGTCTTCATCGCCTTCGGCTTCTACAACCGCTGGTGGCGATACGTCTCGATTCGCGACATGTGGGCGACCGCGCGCGGCGTCGTCGTCGCGTGCCTCATCGCCGACCTGACCGTCTACCTCGTCTCGCCGGTGCACGGCGTCCGCCTGCCGCGGTCGATCGCCGCCACCGACCTGCTCCTCACGCTCGCGCTCGTCACGGGCTCGCGCCTACTCGCGCGCACGGTGGTCGAGCGGCCCGGCCTGACCGTGGTCGCGCGCGGCAAGGAGGTGCTCGTCGTCGGCGCGGGTGACGCCGGGCGCCTGATCGTGCAGGAGATGCAGCGGTCGCGGATGCTCAACTACACGCCGATCGGGTTCGTCGACGACGACCCGCGCAAGCGGCACACGCGGATCATGGGCGTCCGCGTGCTCGGGACGATCGACGAGCTGCCGCGCGTCCTGCGCGAGCACCGTCCGGACGAGGTGCTGATCGCCATGCCGTCCGTCTCGGGCGAGGTGCGCCGCCGGATCATCGAGCCGGCGCAGCAGCTCCGCATCGTGGTCAAGACGCTGCCCGGCCTCTACGAGCTGATCACCGGCGAAGTCGGCCTCGCGGGCCAGATCCGCCCCGTCTCGGTCGAGGACGTGCTCGGCCGCGAGCAGGTGGAGGTCGACTTCAACGAGGTCGCCGCCTACCTCGAGGGCCACACCGTCCTCGTCACCGGCGCCGGCGGCTCGATCGGCTCCGAGCTCTGCCGCCAGATCGCGCGGGTCAGGCCGTCGCGGCTGATCCTCGTCGACAACGCCGAGGGGCCGCTGTTCGAGATCGAGCGCGAGCTCGCCAGCGAGCGCGACTTCACCGCCGCTTTGCCGAAGCTCCTCGACGTCAAGGACCGGAAGGCGCTGCGGCGCGAGGTGTTCGAGAAGTACCGGCCGACGGTCGTGTTCCACGCCGCCGCCTACAAGCACGTCGCGATGCTCGACACGCACCCCCTCGCGTCGGTGCGCAACAACGTCATCGGCACACGGGTCATCGCCGAGCTCGCCGCCGAGTTCGGCGTCGAGCGGTTCGTCCTCATCTCGACGGACAAGGCCGTGAACCCGAAGAACGTGATGGGACAGTCGAAGGCGCTCTGCGAGTGGATCGTCGAGTCGTTCGGCCACCGCCGCGACGTCTCGACCCGCTTCGTCGCCGTGCGCTTCGGGAACGTGCTCAACTCGTCCGGGAGCGTGATCCCGATCTTCCGCAAGCAGATCGAGCGCGGCGGGCCCGTGACGGTGACGCATCCGGACATGACGCGCTACTTCATGACCATCCCGGAGGCCGTCTCGCTCGTCGTGCAGGCGGGAGGGATCGGCGGCCGCGGCCAGGTGTTCGTGCTCGACATGGGCGAGCCGGTGCGGATCGTCGACCTGGCCCAGAACATGATCCGGCTCTCGGGCAAGGAGCCGCGCCTGCCCGACGCCCCCGTGACGTCGGCGCGCGACGTGCC
>DASTZY010000076.1:0-37528 GCA_035764085.1 Gaiellaceae bacterium | reverse complement strand
CTCGGCTACCTCTGGATGCTGTGGGACAAGGAGAAGCAGTGCTGGCACGACAAGGCTGCGAACTGCGTGGTCGTGCCGGTCCAGTACTACCCGGTGCAATAAGAACTCGCATCGAAATGAAGCACGGACTGCCCGGCCGCGCTGGTCGGCGCGAGCCTGCATCCTCGGTCGCGCAAATAGCGCTGCTATTCGCGCTCCCTGCGTCCTTGTCTCGCACTCGACCATCCCACCCGGGCAGCGCGTGGTCATTCCGAAACGAGTTCTAGGCGGCAGGAGGAGGCCGACCACCCGGGAACTCCCGGGAAGTGGACGACGAACCGATCCGTCGCCGCGCCTACGAGATCTCGCGGGAGCCGGACGCAGGCACGCCTGAGGAGAATCGGCTCCGCGCCGAGCGTGAGTTCGCGGTCGCGCACGACTACGACACGGTCGAGCGCGACCTCGAGCGGCTCGGGATGACGCTGTCGCGGCTTCCGTCGGAGGCGGGGGTCGCGTGGCGCCTCACGCTGCCGCGCGGCGAGCGGGTCGAGTCGTGGGAGCCCGGGACGAACGGGCTCTCGCCGCCCGCCGAGATCGTTCGCCTGATCGGAGGCGTCACCGCCGGCAAGCGGCTCGTGCCGGGGCCGCCGGCGAGCAACGAGCCCGGGGCCGCGCGGCTGCGGGAGATGCTCGAGCAGCAGCGGATCGCGCTGCTCACGCACGACCCCGGTGTCCGCCTCGGGGACGACCCGGAGAACCTGCACCGGCACCGCGTCGCCGCGAGGCGGACCCGGGCCTTCCTGCGCACCTCGCGCAGGTACCTCGATCCCGACTGGCGGCGCGGGGTGACCGACGCGCTGGAGGCGCTCGGCGAGGCCACCGGGCCGGCGCGCGACCTCGACGTCGTGCTCGAGCACGTGCGCGACGAGCTCGCAGGCCTGGACGAGACCGAGCAGGCCGCGAAGGAGCTGATCCTGCAACGGCTCTACCACGAGCGGGAGCAGAGCCGCCGCCGTCTTCTCGAGGCGCTCGACGACCGGCGGTACCGCGTCCTGCTCGCTCGTCTCCGCGTGCCGCCCCGGCTGGCCGAAGGCGTCGAAGACGTCCCGCTCGAGTCTCTGGCGAGAAAGGAGTACCGCCGGCTGGCGAAGCTCGTCGGTCGGCTCGGCAAGCGTCCCGACGAGGAAGCCATGCACAGGCTCCGGATCGCGCTCAAGCGCGCCCGCTATGCCGCCGAGCTCGCCGCCCCGAAGGGCGCGATCCGCAAGCGCTTCCTCGCCGATGCGCGCGTCCTGCAGGAGCTTCTCGGCGAGCACCAGGACGCCGTCGTGGCGGAGCGCCGCCTCCGCACCGTGGCCGTCGACGACCTGCGCACGGCCGCTGCGTTCGCCGCGGGCCGGATCGCGGAGCGCCAGCGCCGGCGCCGCGAGCGCGTGCACGAACGGCTCCCGGCCGCCTGGAAGCGGCTGCGGAAGAGCGGCGCCCGTCTCGTCTGACGCGGCTAGGCCGGCGGGGCGCAGCGCGGCTCGTGCCGCGCCGCCAGGTGGAGCAGGAGCGTGTGCAGCGCCTCGCGCTGCTCGGCGTCGAGCGGCGCGAGGAACTCGTCCTCCAACCTGGCCGCCAGCGTGCGGAACTTCGCCAGTGTGCGCTTGCCGTCGGCGGTGAGGCGCACGATGTGGCGCCGCCGGTCGTCGGGATCGCGCTTTCGCTCGATCAGCTTCTCCTCCTCGAGCTCGTCGAGCAGCCCCACGAGCGTGCCGCGGTCGTAGCCGAGCGCATCGGCGATCGCCGCCTGCGTCTCGGGAGCGCCCTCGTCGAGAAGCGCGAGGATGGCGTGGTGGTACGGACCGAGCCCGAACTGCTCGTACTCGTCGAGCGCGCGCTGCTTCGCGGCGAAGCCCAGCCGCTTGAGGAGGAAGAGATTCGACCCGATCAGCTCCGCAGGGAGACGGGCGACGGTCTTCTGATCGTCCTTCATCTCGATTTCCATATCCGGGAATAGCGTAGCTCTATCAAGCGTTCCTCTCTTGTATTGTTGGTAGATCCAACGATTGGAGGAACTGCTTGATTCCCACGCTTCACCCGGTTTCCCCGCGGCGGCGCTGGAGCGCGCTGGCTCTCATCGTCACCGCACAGTTCATGGTCATCCTCGACGTTGCAATCGTCAACGTCGCCCTCCCGTCGATCAAGACGGACCTCGGCTTCTCGCAGACGGGGCTCCAGTGGGTCATCACCGCGTACGCCATCCTCTTCGGCGGCACCCTGCTGCTCGGCGGGCGGCTCGGCGACCTGCTCGGACGCCGGCGGATGTTCGTCGCGGGGCTCGCGCTCTTCTCCGTGAGCTCGCTGCTCTGCGGCCTCGCGTGGTCGTCCGGCTCGCTCGTGGGCTTCCGGGCGCTGCAGGGGCTCGGGGGCGCACTGCTCGCTCCGGCTGCGCTCTCGCTCCTGATGACCACCTTCGCCGAGGGACGCGACCGCAATCTCGCCCTCGGGATCTACGGCGGCGCCTCGGGTAGCGGCGCAGCCGCCGGCGTCCTGCTCGGCGGAGTCATCACCTCGTACCTCGGCTGGTCGTGGATCTTCTTCATCAACGTCCCGGTCGGGATCGCGGCCATCGCGCTGACCCCGTTCCTGCTGCGGGAGAGCCGCGCGGACCTGGCGCACCGGCACTTCGACCTCGCCGGTGCTGCGTCGGTCACCGGCGGGCTGATGCTGCTCGTCTACGCCCTGACCCGGGCGACGACCGACGGCTGGAGCTCTCCCGTGACGCTCGGCTTGCTCGCCGGCGCTGCGGCGCTCGTGGCGACGTTCCTCACAATCGAGTCGCGCGTGCGCTCGCCGCTCCTGCCGCTGCGGATCTTCCGACTTCGCGCCCTCTCCGCGGCGAACGTGGCGATGCTGCTCGTCGGGGCCGTCACCTTCTCGGAGTTCTTCGTCCTCACGCTGTACGTGCAGGATGTCCTCCACTACTCGGCGGTGGAGAGTGGCGTCGCCTTCAGCGCCTTCGCGCTCGCGGTCGTCGTCACCTCGAACCTGGCGCAGGTGGTGGTCGCGCGGGCCGGCATCCGTGCGACCCTCACCGTGGGGCTCGCTCTCGCCACGATCTCCGTTGCCCTGCTGAGCCAGGTGCCGGTTGACGGCCGGTACTTCTGGGATCTCTTCCCGGCCTTCGTGCTCGGCGGCTCGGGACTGGGCCTGTCCTTCGTGCCGATCACCATCGCCAGTCTGGCCGGAGTCGAGCGCGCGGACGCCGGCGTCGCCTCGGGCCTCGTGAACACCAGCCGCCAGATCGGTGGTGCGATCGGGCTCGCTGCGATCAGCACCATCGCGGCGAGCGCCACCTCGAGCTACGCCGACGCGCACTCGGTCTCGGTGACGAGCGCGGCTGCAGCGGTGAACGGCTTCCAGACGGCGTTCGACGTCATCGGCGGCTTGCTCGTCGCGGCGATCATCGTCACCGTGGTCTTCCTTCGGCCGGCACGCCGGCAGGTGGAGGAGGTCGAGGAGGCGCCGGAGCTGCAGGAGGCGGCGTGACGGGCGGCGACGACCGGGCGCGGCGCCGGCAGCGCGTCGACGAGCTTCTGCGCGAGCTCGACGAGCAGCGCCGCCGGCAGCTCCTGCTCGAGGCCGCAGGCGCACAGGCGCCTGCCCTCGAGCGGGAAGTCGAGCAGACGCGCCGGCAGCTCGCAGAGCTCGTCGGCTAGTCGGCCAGGCCCTCTTCCCGGAGCTCGGCAAGCGCCTCGTCGGACTTGCCGAGCTCCAGGCCCATTCCGGCGAGCACGCGATCGGTCTTCGTGAACTGGACCTGGTCGTACTGGACGATCTGGACGAGGTTGCCGCTCGGATCGCGAACGTCGAGGAACCGGCTCGGAGGCAGTTCCGCGCCTGCTTCCTCGAGCACGCGCCGCGCCTCCTCCTTGTCGTCCACGACGAGGCCGAAATGCGGCTCCTCGGCGCGCGGGCCGCGCTCGAACAGAGCGAGGAACTGGTCGCCGAACCGGAGGAATGCGGCGTGCGGCACGCTGCGGTCGACGCCCGTGGGCTGGAAGAGGTCGGTGTAGAACGCCACCGCCTCCTCGATGTCGTCGACCTGCAGCGCGACGTGGTTGATCCCGACGAGACGTGGCCTCATGGAGGCGGGAACGACGGCGCGCCCTCTCGCATGCCCGGCGGCGACCCAGGGTGCGGAGGCGCGGCTACGCTCGCCGGATGGCCGCGGTCCGGTGCACGCATGTCGACGAGATCACGGTGCTCGAGCTCCCGGCCGAGGTCGACGGCTGCGAGGAGTGCCTCCGCGCGGGCGGCAAGTGGCTCCACCTTCGCATCTGCCTCACGTGCGGGCACGTCGGCTGCTGCGACAGCTCGCCGGGCCGTCACGCGACCGCCCACCATCACGACAGCGGCCACCCGCTCATCCGCTCGCTCGAGCCCGGAGAGGACTGGAGCTGGTGCTACGCGGACGAGGTCGCGCTCGTGATCGACGCGGTCTCCGGCGCGACCCGCATCCCGCCCTCCCCGCTGATGGCGTGAGCGGACCGCCCTACACCGGGCACTGCATGTGCGGCGGCGTCCGCTTCGAGGTGACGGCCGAGCCGCTGAGCGCGGGCTACTGCCACTGCACCCGCTGCCAGCGGCGGACCGGGACGGCGGCTTCCGCGCAGGCGAGGCTGGCGCCCGGGTCGTTCCGCCTGCTCGCCGGCCAGGAGCTCGTGCGGGAGTTCGCGCCCGAGGACGGGTGGCCGAAATGCTTCTGCTCGGCCTGCGGCAGCGCGCTCTGGAGCAAGTACCCGGAAACGGGAGAAGTGGGGAGCGTCCGGCTCGGCCTGTTCGACCCGGGCCACGGCATCCGGCCGCAATGGCACACGTACGTCGACTTCGCGTGCGAGTGGGAGCCGATCCCGGACGACGGCCTCGAGCGCTACCCCGAAGGGAAGGCGCGCTAGACCGGCTGCGCAGCGTCGAGGTCGCGCTGCGCCGGATGCGAGGGCCGGCCGAAGAAGAACCCCTGCGCCTGCTGGCAGCCGAGCCTCCGCACGATCGTGTGCTGCTCGGAGGTCTCGATCCCCTCGGCGACGAGATTGAGCTCGAGCGCGTGGCCGAGGTCGATGATCCCCTTCAGGAGCACGAGGTCGCCGTGCGCGTTGCCCACGTTCGCGGTGAAGCTGCGGTCGATCTTGACGACGTCGATGGGGAACTGGCGGAGGTACGAGAGCGACGCGTACCCCGTCCCGAAGTCGTCGAGGGCGAGGACCACGCCGAGGTCCTTGATCGTCTGCAACGTCCTCGCGACGCGCTCGTCCGACGCCAGCAGCGTGCTCTCGGTGAGCTCGAGCGTGAGCAGGCTCGGCAGCAGCGCCGACCGGTCGAGTGCGCGGCGGACGTGGCGGAGAAAGTCCGGGTGGTGGAGCTGGCGCGCCGAGACGTTCACCGACATGTGCATCGAGCGGCCGTGCAGGCGGCAGAGACGCGTCGCCTCGGTGCACGCCTCCGTGAGCACCCACTCGCCCAGGGCGACGATGAGACCCGTCTCCTCTGCGAGCGGGATGAACTCGCCGGGAGGGAGCTCGCCGGCCGTCGGATGCTCCCACCGGACGAGCGCCTCGTAGCCCATGATCTCGTGCCGGTCGAGGTCCACGACCGCCTGGTAGTCGAGCCGGAACTCACCGCGGACGATGCCCTCCCTCAGCTCGGCGATTCGCTGCGAGCGCTCGACGGCGGCGCGGTCGAGTTGCGGGTCGAAGAACGCGTAGCCGAGCTCCGGGTGACCCTTCGCTCGGTACATCGCGATGTCGGCCTCCTTGAGCAGCGTCTCGTCGTCGTTGCCGAAGGCGATGCCGATGCTCGCGCTCGTGTAGAGCGGCCCGGAGCCGGTCTCCATGGGCCGGGAGATCTCGGCGAGCAGCCGCTCGGCGACTCCCACCGCGTCATCGGGCGTCACGGGCTCGGTCAGGACGACCGCGAACTCGTCCCCGCCGAGGCGGGCAGCCGTGTCGCCGGGGCGCACCGACTGCTCGACCCGCGTGCCGATCTCGTGCAGCACCTCGTCGCCGAGGTCGTGTCCCCAGCGGTCGTTGATCCCCTTGAAGTCGTCGAGGTCTATGTAGAGCAGCCCGGTCGCGTGCCCCTCGTCGTGGCGGAGCTTGATCGCGTGGCGGAGCCGCTCGTGGAAGAACGCGCGGTTGGCGAGCCCGGTGAGGGGGTCGTAGAGGGCGAGCTGGCGAAGCTGCTGCTCGGCCTCGCGCTCGCGGGTGATGTCGAGGAGGTAGCCCTGCAGGTGCAGTGGCCGCCCGTGGTCGTCGACGACGACGACGCCCTCGTCGCGGAGCCAGACGACGCGGCCGTCGCGCGCGAGGAGGCGGTACTCGAGGCTGAGCGGATCGTGCGTCTCCTGCGTGTGCGCGTGGGCGGCGAGGACGCGGTCGCGGTCCTCCGGGTGTAGCAGGCGTGTGAACAGATCGGCTTCGCCCGCCCACTCCTCGACGCTGTAGCCGAGGAGCGGCTCGATCTGCCGGCTCGTGAAGATGTTCGAGCTGATCTCGTCGAGCGCGTCGACGTAGACGACGAGCGGCAGCTGCTCGATCAGCGTGCGGTAGCGCCGGACGACCTCCTCGGGGGAGGCTTCGCCGTCGTCCGGACCACGGAAGGCAACCGGTACCGCAGACACGAGGACGGAATCGGCAGGTTTGAGAAGGAAGGGCTCCCCCGGACGGGGTAACGGTTCGCCTTTGTTCAGTGACCGTGCCGACGCCCGGCTCGTAGGAGCCGGGCGTCGTTGTCCTGTTCTGGGGCGCTTCGGCCTAGCCCGAGATGGCTGTCCCGCCTATCACGCAGTTGAACGGCGGGAAGGAGATGGCGTCTGACTCGTCCTCGAAATCGAAGGTCAGGATCTTGCCCGAGCCCGTCTGCCACACGAGTCGGCCCACGACGTTTTCGCTGTCCGGGATGCCGGCGTACATGTTGACCGTCCCGTCAGTGGGGAGGAAGCTGAATCGCTCGAAGCCGAATGGACCGGCCCCGCTGTCGTTGGTCGTGACCAGCTTGAGGATTCCGGCCTCCGCCGTACTGGCGCTTAGCGTCTGCGTGAAGTCCGAATTGCAGCCATGAGTGACGGTCAATCCGGCGAGCGTGAACAGCGTGGTCGTCGTGGTGCCGGTGCTCGGCTTGGTGATGTTCTGGGCGACCTTCGTCACGGTCATGCCGCCGACCGTTGTCGCGTCACCCGCCGTGGTCGCATGCGTGGCGTTGGTGGCGTTGGTGGCGTTCGTGGCGTTGGTGGCGTTCGTGGCATTGGTCGCGTTCGTGGCGTTTGTCGCGCTGTCCGCGCTGGTCGCGTGCGTGGCGTTGTCTGCGTTCGACGCGTGCGCTGCATTTGCCGCGGTGGTGGCGCTGTTCGCGGTCTTCGCGTGCTTCACGCTGAGTGACGGCGCGAGCTTCTTGACCAGCTTCGTGTCTGCCTTGGCGTCCTTGTGCTTTGTGACGATGACCTTGCTCGCGGCGTAGCTCGTCCCGCCGAGCGCCAGGAACAGCGCGATCAGCGAGAGGACGAGCGCCGGGCTCGGTGCCCTCAACCGACGCTTCATGCTTTGCCTCCCTTGGGGTAGACGGCGTTCGCCGGACTCTCGCACTCAAGTCGGCGGTCGCCCCGGCCGATAGTGGCGGCGGGCCTCGGGGAAGGGGGTCACACCAAGGCCCGCCAAGGCGACCGTAAGGATCGGATCGGCTGCTTCAGCCGATCTCCGGTCGCTTGCCGCTTACGGCGTCGTCAATACGCGTGTCCGGTAAACGCCTTGGCGAGCTCGAAGCAGAGCGCGATCAGCACAGCCGCGAGGACGACGATCGTCCCGAGCGCGACGGGCACCATCCGCCACGGGTGCTCGTCGAAGCCCGCGTGGACGTGCGGGTGCGGCAGATGCGGGTGCAGCTGATGCGGCCTGTGCACGTGCAGCACGGCAGCCACCTCCTCGTGCCGGATGCTGCGTATCTACCGCTTCTCGGTTCAGGCGAAACCGCTGCGTCTAGACAGGCACCTTGGTCGGATCGGGGACGATCCGGATGTACGGCTTCGGCTCGTCCCACTCGCCGAACAGCTCCTTGGCCTCGTCGTTCGAGACCGAGCCGGCGATGATCACGTCCTCGCCCGGGCGCCACTGCGCCGGCGTGGAGACCTTGTGCTCTGCGGTGAGCTGGAGCGAGTCGATCACCCGCAGCACCTCGTCGAAGTTGCGGCCCGTCGTCATCGGATAGACGAGGATCAGCTTGATCTTCTTGTCAGGGCCGATCACGAAGACGTTGCGCACGGTCTGGTTGTCGGCCGGCGTCCGTCCCTGCGCCTCGCCCTCCAGGCCCGCCGGCAGCATCCCGTAGAGCTTCGCCACGGTCAGGTACGGGTCACCGATCAGCGGGTAGTTCGGAGCGGTTCCCTGTGTCTCCTCGATGTCGCGCGCCCACGCCCCGTGGTCGTCGGCGGAATCGACGGACAGGCCGATGATCTTCACGTTGCGTCGGTCGAACTCCGGCTTGATGGACGCCATGTAGCCGAGCTCGGTCGTGCACACCGGCGTGAAGTCCTTCGGGTGCGAGAACAGGACGACCCACGAGTCGCCCATCCACTCGTGGAAGTGGATCGGCCCCTCCGTCGTCTGCGCCTCGAAGTCCGGCGCGGTGTCCCCGATCGTGAGTGTCATTCCTTCCTCCTCCTTTTCGATCGACCCTAACGGCCGCCGTCCGCGCGTCGCAACCGGCGGCCACGGAGGCGTAAAACGTCGGTAAGGCCGGGACGCTTCCGCTTCCTTCGCGTCCACCGGAGGAGGATGCTGTCTTCGTGAGCCCCGGTCAGCGCAGCCACCTCTTCGGCGAGGTCAACGACCGGATCTACGAGCTACTCGAGTCGACCGAGCCCGATCTACCGGGAGAGTTCCTCTGCGAGTGCGGGGACGACTGCGGACGGCGCGTGGTGCTCCTGCCGGCGGAGTTCGCCGAGCTGCGGCGCACGGGCGAGCCCGTGCGGTCGCCCGAGCCGCTCCTGCGCTAGGCCCGGCTGCCGACGGCGACGCGCTCGCGCTCCGGCTCGAGCCGGAGGCCCGTCTCCGCGTCGAAGTAGTGGAAGCGCGACGGATCGACCGCGAGCTGCAGCGACTGCGCAGGCTGGGCGGACGTACCCGGATCGACCCGCGCCGTGAACAGCGATCCCGAGACCGCCACGAGCGCGTCCTCGTCGCCGGCCGCCTCGCGCACCTCGCCGACCTCCACCCGGGGCGCGTCGACGGAGAACAGCACGTGCGTGTCCGCGCCGAGCTCCTCCACGACCTCGACCCGGACGTCGAGCCGAGGGAGCGACGGGTCGGCGAACGCGGCGTCCTCGAACGCCTCGGGACGCAGGCCCGCAATCACACGCCCGGCCGGCGGGGCGGCTGAGGCCGGGAGTGCGATCGAGTGGCCGCCGAAGCGGAGCTCGACGCCCTCCACCTCGGCCTCGACGAGATTCATCGCGGGTGAGCCGATGAAGGCGGCCACGAAGAGATTTGCCGGCTTCGCGTAGAGCGTCTGCGGGGTGTCGACCTGCTGGATCCGCCCTTCTCGCAGCACCGCCACGCGGTGCCCGAGCGTCATCGCCTCGATCTGGTCGTGGGTGACGTAGATCGTCGTCGTCCCGAGCCGCGCGTGCAGCGCCGCCAGCTGGGCGCGCATGCCGACGCGGAGCTTCGCGTCGAGGTTCGACAGCGGCTCGTCCATCAGGAAGGCCTGCGGCTCGCGCACGATCGCGCGTCCCATCGCCACTCGCTGGCGCTGACCGCCCGAGAGGGCGGCCGGCCTGCGGTCGAGCAGCTGGTCGAGCCCGAGGAGCGACGCGGCGCGCGCGACCCTCGCGGCGATCTCGGGCTTCGGCGTCTTGCGCACCTTCAGCCCGTAGCCGAGGTTCTGCCGCACCGTCATGTGGGGGTACAGCGCGTAGCTCTGGAAGACCATCGCCACGTCGCGGGAGCGAGGCGGCAGGCCGGTCACGTCCTGCCCGCCGATCGAGATCGTCCCCGCGGTGGCCTCCTCGAGGCCGGCAACAATCCGGAGCAACGTCGACTTGCCGCAGCCTGACGGCCCGACGAGGACGAGGAACTCGCCGCTCTCGATCTTCAAGGAGACGCCGTCGACGGCGACCACCCCGCCGGAGAAGACCTTGCTGACGTTGTCGAGGAGGATCTCGGCCACTTCGAAGGATCGTGGAGTCTATACCGCATCGTCTCCTCGAAAGCAATGGCATTGACCACTTGGTCCTATGCCTCTATAGTCGCCAGCACGATGGAGGTAGTCGGAGCTCAGCGGAAGATGACGAAGCAGAGCGCGGCGCGGCAGCAGGTGCTCGAGCTGATCGAACGCCTCGGCGTAGGCACCGCGATTCCCTCCGAGCGGCAGCTCAGCGCGGACCTCGGCGTCTCGCGCCTGACGGTCCGCGCCGCGCTCGACGAGCTGGCGCGCGAGGGCTACCTCGTGCGCAGGCGCGGCAGCGGCACCTACGTCCAGGAGCCGAAGATCTCCCAGCAGCTCACGATGACCTCCTTCAGCGAGGACATGCGCCGGCGGGGAATGGCGCCGAGCAGCAAGACCCTCTCCCTCAGCCGCCAGCTCGCCGGCGCGCGCCTCGGCCGCTTCCTCAATGTCTCACCGGGAGAGGAGATCGTCGTCGTCAAGCGACTTCGTCTCGCCGACGGGGTCTCGATGGCGATCGAGACGCTCCACATCCCCGCGAGCGTGGTGCCGGGTGTCGAGCCGCGCGACCTCGAGGGATCGTTCTACGAGCTCCTGCGCGCGCGCTACGGGGTAGAGATCGCGACCGCGACCCAGACCATCGAGCCCACGGTCACCAACGAGGAGGAGTCGGACGCGCTCGGCGTCCCACTACACTCGCCGGCCTTCCTCTTCGAACGCACGAGCCGCGACGCGAACGGCCGCACTCTCGAGTTCGTGCACTCGATCTACCGGGGCGACCGCTACCAGATCGTCTCCGAGCTCACCCCGTCGTAGCCACCTCTTGACAAGAGTGGTCCGGTGTGGGAGATTCCCGCCGTGGCCGATTGGTATAGACCATTCGACGCACCGAAGACCGCTCCGCGTCCTCCGGTCACAGGCTTCTCGGACGCCCGGCTCGCGCGTCGACGGCTCGAGGGAGATTTGGCATGAGATACCGGGTTTTCGCGGTGATCGCCGCCGCGGCCGTGCTCGGGGTCGTCGCCGCGACGGCGACAGCGAGCAGCAACCGGTCGACGGCGCACACGCTCACGGTCTGGCTCCAGGTCGACGCGCAGAACGGCTGGCCGGACCTCGTCGCTGCTGCGAACAACGCGTTCGAGAGCTCGCATCCGGGCTGGAACGTCAACGTGCAGTACCAGCAGTGGACGGACCATCTGCAGAAGTTCGACGCGACGATCGCGGGTAACGACACGCCCGACGTCATCGAGATGGGCAACACCGAGATGACGAAGTACATGGCTGCGGGCGCGTTCGCGAACATCAGCGGGAACAAGGGACAGTTCGCCAACTCGTCGAAGTGGCTCGCCGGCCTGAAGGCGTCGGCGTCGTTCAACGGGAAGCTCTACGGCGTCCCCTACTACGCCGGCTCGCGGGTGATCACGTACCGCAGCGACTTGTTCAAGAAGGCCGGCTACAAGAAGCCGCCGACGAGCCTGGCGCAGTTCCAGAGCCAGCTCGTCAAGGTCGGCAAGATGCAGAAGAACGTCAAGGGCTTCGCGCCGCTGTACGTCGGCGGCGAGGACTGGTACTCGGCCCTGAGCTTCGTCTTCGACTACGGCGGCTCGATCGCCAGGCTCTCGCACGGCAAGTGGCACGGCACCCTGAACTCCAAGGCGTCCGTGAAGGGCCTGACCGCCTTCAAGAACTTCTTCAAGGCGACGCAGTCGAGGTCCACGGCCACGCTCGACGGTTCGAACCCGTTCCCCTACACGGTCTTCTCGCAGGGGCGGACGGCGGCCAACTACGGCCCGGCCTGGTACACGTGCTGCACCGGCAAGAAGTTCGCCAAGAACACGAAGCAGTTCGTGATGCCGAGCCACACCCGTGGCCAGGCGATGCCGGGCTTCCTCGGCGGCTCCGACCTCGCGGTCCCGGCCCAGAGCTCCAACCGGGCCGAGGCGATCGCGTGGGTCGCGGCCTTCACGAGCACCGCCGGCGAGCAGGCCCTCGAGAAGAAGGGGAACATCCCGAACGCGACCAACCTGCTTGGCAAGAGCGTGAACGAGCGCGCTGCTGCGCGGAGCTGGTTCGTACCGCAGGCGAAGCACTGGGTGGACGTCGAGAACGGCAACATCCTCAAGACGATGCTCGCCCAGATCCTCACGGGCCGCCTCTCGGTCGTGCAGGCTGCGACCGTGGCCAGCGACAACATCGCGCAAACCCTCAACGAGTCCTAGGGCTCCCCTGAGCGGGAGCGAGCCCACGACGCTCTCGGCCGCCGCCGCGACCATCGGGTCGCGGCGGCGGCACATCACCCGGCGTCGGGTCACGAGCGGCGCGGTGCCATACCTCCTCGTCGCACCGATCGTCGTCGTGCTCGCGGCGATTCTCGGCTACCCGATCTACTACCTCGTACGGATCTCGCTGCAGAAGTACGACCTCTTCGCCCTGGTCGCCCACCACGGGACGTACATCGGGCTGGGCAACTTCCGCAGCGTCCTCCATGACCAGGTCTTCTGGCACACGCTGCTCAGGACGGTCGTCTTCACGGCCGTCAACGTCGGCCTGACGATGGTGGGCGGGACGCTGATCGCGCTCCTCCTGGTGCGGGTCTCGACCTGGGTTCGGCTTCTGCTGACCGTCGGCCTCGTGCTCGTGTGGTCGATGCCGCCGGTCGTGGCCGTCCAGGTCTGGAGCTGGATGACGAACAGCCAGAACGGCGTCCTGAACTACATCCTCACCAGGCTCCACCTCGGCGACTTCTTCCAGCACAACTGGTACGAGACGACGTTCTCGCAGTACGCGATGGTCACGTCGCTCATCGTCTGGGGCGCGCTCCCGTTCGTCGTGATCACGGTGTACGCGGCGCTCTCGCAGGTGCCGCACGAGCTCGTCGAGGCGGCTCAGATCGACGGTGCGAGAGCGTGGCGCGTCTTCAAGGACGTGACGCTGCCGGTGCTGACCCCCGTGCTGCTGATCCTGACCAGCCTGTCGATCATCTGGGACTTCGGCGTGTTCACCCAGCCGTACCTGCTGATCGGACCCGGCCAGCAGACCTCCAGCAACTACCTGATGAGCGTCTACCTCTACGTCGAGGGCTTCGGGAAGACCGACTTCGGCCGCGGCGCCGCGATCTCGATCCTCATGCTCGCGATCGTGGCCGTGCTCAGCGTCTTCTACGTGCGCCAGATGCTGCGGGTGGGTGAGGAGACATGAGTCGCCGCCGCGCCGGCCGCTTCGGCTGGAACGCCGTCGGGCTCGTCCTCTTCGGCCTGATGGTCTTCCCCGTCTTCTGGATGCTCTCGACCTCGCTGAAGAAGAACGACCAGATCTACAGCTTCAACCCCGTGTGGTTCCCGAGGCATCCGACGCTGACCCACTTCCACGACGTCGTCCACCGCCCGTACTTCTGGACCGACGTGAAGAACAGCGTCATCGTCGTGGTCGCCACCGTCGCGATCGCGCTCGCCCTCTCGTTCTTCGCAGCCGTCGCGCTCGCGAAGTTCCGGTTCAGCGGGCGCAAGCTCTTCGTGGTGCTCGTGATCGGGATCCAGATGCTCCCGCAGGCGGGGCTGATCATCCCGCTCTACGTCGTCCTGGCCAAGCGCGGTCAGGTGAACACGCTGACCGGCCTGATCCTCGTCTACCTGACCTTCGCGCTCCCGTTCTGCGTGTGGACGCTGCGCGGCTTCGTGCTGGGGATCCCGAAGGACCTCGAGGAGGCCGCGATGGTAGACGGCTCGACCCGCCTCGGCGCTTTCCTCCGGATCCTGCTGCCGCTCGTCGCGCCGGGGCTCGTGGCGACGTCGGTTTTCGCGTTCATCACGAGCTGGAACGAGTACATCTTCGCGAGCACGCTGCTCCACGACGGCTCGAAGCAGACGGTCACCGTGTTCCTCGCGCTTCTCTCCGGCGGCAACCGCTTCGTCGACTGGGGCGCGATCATGGCGGCTTCGACGCTGATCGCCGTCCCCGTCGTGATCTTCTTCTTGCTCGTCCAGCGCCGCATCGCGTTCGGGCTCACCGCCGGGTCGGTGAAAGGATGAGTGGTCATGACCACTAGGGCCGGCTGCTCGTACTTCGGGGTCAGAGTCCCCCGCCACGTTCGTCGTGACATGGCCGATCTCGCGGCCCGCGGGTACACGGGCGTGCTCCACACCTTCTCGGAGAACGACCTCGCCTACTACCGCGGCACGATGGCCGAGGTCGTCGCCCTCTCGCACGCCGAGGGCCTGTCCGTCCAGGCGAGCCCGTGGGGGCTGGGACGCACCTTCGGGGGCGAGGCCGAGAGCCGCTGGGTCGCCTTCCATCCCGAGGAGTGCCAGGTGCTCGACGATGGGCGCCGCGTCGCGGCGGCCTGCCTGAACAGCTCCGCCTATCGCGACTTCTGCAAGGAGTGGGCGGACTGGGCGCTCGAGTGCGGCGTCGACTCCGTCTTCTGGGACGAGCCCGCCTGGGTCGTGCCGGAGCACGTCGGCGTGGACGACCCCACACGCTGGACCTGCCGCTGCAACCGCTGCGCCGAGCGCTTCGGCGGGCCGGTCCCCTCTGAGCGGACACCCGAGGTGACGCGGTTCCGCGAGGAGTCGATCGTCGACTTCCTGCGCGAGCTCACGGCCCACGTGACCGCGCGAGGCGGCACGAACACGATCTGCCTCCTGCCCGCGACCGAAGGGACGCAGGGCCTGGCCGACTGGGACGAGGTCGCGGCGCTGCCGGGCCTCGCGACGCTCGCCACCGATCCCTACTGGAAGCACTGGGACGAGCCCGCCGGGCTTTTCGTGGGCCGGTTCGCACGCCTCCTCCGGGAGACGGCCGACCGCCACGGCGTCGGCGCGCAGCTCTGGGTGCCGAGCTTCGGCCTCGGCCACGACGACATTCCCGACCTCGAGGCCGTGATCGCGGCCGCCCGCGAGGAGGGCGTCGACGACCTCTGGACGTGGGGCTACGAGGCGTGCCGGCACATGACGCATCTCGCGACCGCGGACGCGCCGCGCGTCTGGGAGGCCGTGAGCGCCGCGCTCACCGGCCGGCCAGGCGTGGCGACGACCGAGGCGTCGCATCCCGGGCTCGCGGACCTTGACCTCCGCTCCACCCGCGACCTCGTGCGGCTGCTGAACGAGGAGGACGCGACGGTGCCGGCGGCGGTTGCGGAGGCGGGCGACGAGCTGGCGGCCGCGATCGACGCGATCGCCGAGCGTCTGCGGCGGGGTGGGCGGCTCATCTACGCCGGCGCCGGCACGTCGGGCGCGCTGGCCGCGCTCGACGCGGCCGAGTGCCCGTCGACCTTCGGCTCGCCGCCCGGCCAGGTCGTGGCCGTCGTGGCGGACGCCGACCCCGTCGAGGACGATCGCGCTGCGGCGACGAACGCATTGCTCGAGCTCTCCCTCCGGCCCGAGGATTGCGTCGTCGCCGTCAGCGCGAGCGGCTCGACCCCCTTCGTGCTCGCCGCGCTCGAGGCCGCGCAGGAAGCGGGCGCATTGAGCGTCGCGGTCGCGAGCGTCCCTGGCAGCAAGGCCGCCGCCCTGGCCCAGCACGAGGTGGCGGTGGTGGTCGGGCCCGAGGTGCTCGCAGGTTCGACGCGACTCAAGGCGGGAACCGCGCAGAAGCTCGTGCTGAACACGATCTCGACCGTGACCATGATCCGGCTCGGCCGCACGTACGGCGGCCTGATGGTGGGCGTCGTGCCGGGGAACGAGAAGCTCCGCGAGCGCGCGCGGCGCAACGTCGTCCTCGCGACGGGCGCGTCGGAGGACAGCGTGGACGAGGCGCTCGAGGCGGCCGCGGGCGACGCGCGGGTGGCGCTCGTCTCCCTGCTCGCAGGCGTGGACGCCGCCGCGGCGCGGACGCGGCTCGAGGCCGCCGGCGGCTCGGTGCGGAAGGCGGCCGAATGAGGCTCGGGGTCGAGGCCGCCCTCGTACGCGGCGAGCTGGTGGCCGGCGACGTCGACGTCGAGGACGGACGCGTGATCGCGGTCGGCCTCGCCGACGGGCCGCGCGGCCGTGTCGCAGTCCCGGGCTTCGTCGACCTCCAGGTGAACGGCTACGGCGGCGTCGACTTCCTCTCCGCCTCGACCGAGGACTACCGTCGCGCCGGCGAGGCGCTTCTGCTCGCGGGCGTCACCGCCTACCAGCCCACCTTCATCACCTCCGCCGAGGCAGCGACCGTAGAGGCAGTGCGGGCGCTGCCCTGCGGGGGCCCCGGGCCGCACGTGCTCGGCGCCCATCTCGAGGGGCCGTTCCTCTCGCCCGACCGGCCCGGCACGCACCCGCTCGAGCATCTGCGCGCGCCCGACGTTGCGCTCCTCGATCGCCTGCTCGACGCCGGCAACGTCACCGAGATGACGCTGGCGCCGGAGCTCCCCGGCGCCGACGCGCTGATCGAGCGCCTGCGCGAGCGGGGCGTCGTCGTCTCCGCCGGCCACACCAACGCCACTGCGGCCGAGGCGCACGTCGGCTTCGACCTCGGGATCTCGGGCCTCACGCACGTCTTCAACGCGATGCGCCCCTTCCGCTCGCGCGACCCCGGCGTGGCGGGCGCGGCCCTGACGAGGCCCGACGTCGTCGTGAAGATGATCGTGGACGGCCACCACCTCGCCGACGAGGCAGTGCGGCTGGTCTGGGCGTGCGCGAGCGGCCGGGTGGCGCTGATCACCGACGCGATGTCCGGCGCCGGCACCGACGGCGGCACCTTCCGCCTCGGGGACGTGGAGGTGGAGGTCGGCGCGGGCGCCGCGCCGATGCGCGGCGACGGGACGCTCGCGGGCACCGTGCTCACGATGATCGACGCGGTGCGAAACCTGCACCGGCTCGGCGTGTCCTTCGAGGACGCTGTCGGCGCGGCGACGACGGTGCCGGCCCGCTTCCTGGGGCGCGACGACGTCGGCGTGCTCGAGCCCGGAGCGCCCGCCGACGTGGTCGTCCTCGACGACCGGCTCGAGATCCAGACGGTCCTCTGCGCCGGGCAGGGCGATGTCGTGGCTCGAGACTGAGCTCCGCGAGCAGCCGGAAGCGCTGCAGCGGCTGCTCGACGGCCAGGCCGACGCGGCCCGGTCGGCCGCTCGCCTCTTCCGCCGGCGCGACCTCCGCTACCTGCTGATCGCCTCGCGCGGCAGCTCATCGAACGTCGCGCGCTACGCGCAGTACCTCCTGGGCCGCGCGCACCGTGTGCCCGTGATGTTCGCCACGCCGTCCCTCTACACGATCTACGGGCAGCCGCCACGTCTGGACGGCGGGCTCGTCCTCGGGATCTCGCAGTCAGGCGCGTCGCCGGACGTCGTCTCGGTCCTCGCGGAGGCGCGGGAACAGGGACGCCCGACGCTCGCGCTCACGAACGACGTCGATTCCCCGCTCGCCCGCACGGCCGACGCCGTCCTGCCTCTCGAGGCGGGTCGCGAGCAGGCTGTCGCGGCGACGAAGACGTACGTCAACTCGCTCGGGGCGGTCGCCCTCCTCTTCGCCGAGGTGAGCGGCGACGCGGCGGCGCGGGACGAGCTCGCGCTGATGCCGCAGGCGCTGGCCGCCCAGATCGAGCTCTCGCTCTCGGCTCCGCCTCCGCTCGACGAGTACCGTGACTCGGTCGGCATGACCGTCGTGGCGCGCGGCGTCAACTACGGCACCGGGTTCGAGATCGCGCTCAAGATCCGGGAGCTGTCCGGCCTGGTCACCGAGGCCTACTCGCCCGCCGACCTGATGCACGGCCCGATCGCGGCGATCCAGCCGGGCTGGCCCGTCGTGGTCGTCGCGCCGAGCGGGCCGGCGCGCCCGAGCGTCGAGGAGATCGTGCCTCCGTTACGTGCGCGAGGCGCACGCCTCGTCGCCGTCTCCGACGTGAAAGCGGTGCTGCGGCGGGCGCACACGAGGCTCGTGCTCGCGCCGGGCGTGCCCGAATGGCTGAGCCCGCTGACGGCGGTCGTCCCGGGGCAGGTTGCGGCGATGGTACTGGCGAGCCTCCGCGGGCTCGACCTCGACCGCCCCACGGGGCTGCGGAAGGTGACGCTGACCCGCTAGACGAAAGCGGCCGCGTCCCCCCGGACGCGGCCGCTTCGTGCCACAGATGGTGTCAGGCGCTAGCCGTTGCTCTGGACGATGACGTGGAAGGCCTTGGCCATCGTCGGCAGAGCCGTTGCGAGGGTCGCTCCGTTGGTGAGCGCGGGGTGCAGAGGAGCGCGGAACTTGACCATCCCCTTCGCGTCCGGCGCGAGCGTCGCGCTGGGGGATCCGTTCGCGAACGTGATCCGGGTGTTCGACGCGACCGTGAACTGCATCGCGGTCGCCGGATTCGTCACGAGTTGACGGGCGTGACGATTCGCGTGGGTGATGGTAATCGTGATCGACCCGTCGGTGGCCCCGTTCGCCGCGACCAAGCTCGACAGGTTCCCCTTGAGGATGTACATGACCATCGGGTTCGACTTGCCGTGTGTCGTGCTCGCCTTCGGCGACTTCGCGAACGCGACGCTTGTGGGGATCGCAAGCGCCACGACCAGTAGGACGACGATCTTCTTCATCAGGTATCTCCCTTGCTCGCCCGCAGATTCAGTGCACAAATCATGGTCCCAGGATGTCACCAGCGCCGCAGCGGCTTGTAAGCCCTGCGTAAAGCGGGCCGGGCGCGCTCAGAGGCGCGACCGGCCCGGTTTGCGCCTGGGCAAGCGGGTATCGGCGGCGCGTGCCTCCGACCGCTCCGGCTCGTCCGATTCACACCGATCTCACATGATTCTCGCCGCAGACACCCGTAGGCTCACGGCGTGAACCGGCCGCGTCTGCTCAGGCGGGGCGCCGAACGGGCGCACGTGGAGGAGCTTCGCTCGCTCTTCGTCGTCTCCCTGCCGCGGTCACTCTCGAGCCTGCTCTACATCGCGGCGACCCGCGCGGTCGGCCTCGCCGAGCCCGTCTGGACGAGCGACGGCGAGATCCTCAATCGCGACCGCGTGCCGAGGCGCCATCACTCCCTCGCCCCCGACGTCGAGCGGTTCACCCTCCTCGGCTCGGCGCCGGACGCCTTCGCGGGGATGACGAGCTACCTGGACAGCACCGCGCTGCGCCGCGGGTTTGCGTACAAGGACGTCGTGCAGCCGTTCGTGATCGGCGGCTGGGACGGGCTCGGCGACTTCCGGGTGCTCAAGGTGCGGCGGGACGTCGCGGAGGTCGCGTACACGATGCTGAAGCGGAAGTGGGTGTATCCCGCCCACGCGGCGAGCGTGTTCGACGAGCATCCGTGGGCGCTCGTCGAAGGACTCGTGCGCGCCGAGATGGTGCTCGACGCGCTGCCCGGCGAGACGGTCGAGTACGCGGACGCGGTCCTCGGCCACGACCCGCTCGAGGCCGCGCTCCGCCGGCTGTATCCGGATGCGCCGATCGGGCCACTTCGCTACATCGACCGCGGCTTCGCACGCACGCGCCGGCGCCTGGAGGCCGAGCGACGCAATTCGCTCGTCTTCCGGCGGCTCGAGTGGATCGTCTCCGAGGTGCGGGCGCGCCTGCGCTTCGACGACCCGCGCGAGGAGATCGCGGAGGCCCTCCCCTAGGGAGCGGCTGGCTCGGGCCGGATGTAGCGGAACCCGAGCAGCGCGAGCAGCCCGACGAGGAGCGTCGGGACAATGACCAGCGCGCGGTAGAGGAGGACGGCCGCCACGATGTGTGCGTGCGGCGCACCGAAGCCGACGAGCGTCCCGATCATCCCCAGCTCGACGACCCCGATCCCGCCCGGGGTGAGCGGCAGCGAGCTGATCACGCGGCCGATCGCCCAGGCGAGGAAGGCCTCGGTCGGCGGCAGGGTCGCGACCGAGATCCCGACCGCGCGCAGGGAGAACTCGAAGATGAGGTACGCGGTCAGCTGGTTGCCGAGCGTGGCGAGCGTGAGCGTCGGCCAGCGCCGGCGGAGATGCGCCATCCGGTCTTCGCGAACCCGGGCGAATGCCTCTCCGTTCCAGGCCGGCGGTGTCCGGTGGAACAGTCGCGCGAACCAGGAGCCCGCGCGGCTCGCCGTGTCGCCGATCCACACCGCGGCTTTCCTGCTCCGCAGCGCTGCGACGGCGAGGCCGGTGATCAACGCGCCGGCTGCGGCGCTCGCGCCGGCGATCGCCAGGGTCGAGGGCGAGAGGTTCCCGCTGCCGAGCACGAGGATCGCGCCGACGAGCGGATAGAGGAGAATCATGACCTGGCTCCAGATGCCGGTGAGGGCGACGGCGAAGCCGGCCGCGCCCGAGCCGACTCCCAGTCGGCGCAGCAGCCCGAACGAGATGGCCATGCCGAGCGGCGCGCCGCCCGGTAGCACGATCGTGAGAGCCGTCGACGCCTGCGTGAAGCCGATCGCTCCGATCCAGGAGAGCTGGGGAAGCAGGGCGCGCCACGGCAGGCCGGTGGTGAGGACGTCGAGCGCCGCGGCGACCGCAAGCGCGGCTGCCCACGGCGCGGACACGTTCCCAAGCTGCTTCGCGACGCTGCCGTAGCTCGCGATTCGCGGAACGATCAGTGCGAACACGACGACGACGAGCGCGACGCCGAGCGCGCTCCGGAGGACGGCCCGGCGGGGACGCCGCATGACGCCCAGCGTAGTGCGGGCGGGAAAGCGTCGCTTCCCCGCCCGCTGGGCCGTCCTATTGGTCCCCGTCGGAGGATGGCTACCCGGCGGGTAACCGGTCGAAACGGCTAGCCTCCGCTCCCGATGCGCGTCCTCGTCACCGGCGGCGCGGGCTTCATCGGCGCCCACGTCGCCCGGCATCTGCTCGAAGCCGGCCACGACGTCGTGGTCCTCGACGACCTCAGCGGCGGGTACGAGGCGAACGTGCCGGGCGGGGCAACCTTGGTCGCCGGCTCGGTCGCCGATCCCGAGCTCGTGGACAAGCTGTTCCGTGAGCACTCGTTCTCGCACGTCTTCCACCTCGCCGCCTACGCGGCCGAGGGCCTCTCGCACTTCATCCGCCGCTTCAACTACACGAACAACGTCCTCGGCTCGGTCAACGTGCTCAACGCGTCGGTGCGCGCCGAGACGGTGGAGCGCTTCGTCTTCACCAGCTCGATCGCGGTCTACGGCCCGGCCCAGACGCCGATGTCGGAGGACGTCGTTCCCGAGCCGGAGGATCCGTACGGGATCGCGAAGTACGCCGTCGAGCTCGATCTGGCCGCCGCGAACCGGATGTTCGGCCTCGACTACACGGTGTTCCGGCCGCACAACGTCTACGGAGAGCTGCAGAACCTGGCCGACCCCTACCGCAACGTGATCGGGATCTTCATGAACCAGGTGATGAGCGGCCGGCCGCTGACCGTCTTCGGCGACGGCCTGCAGACACGCGCGTTCACGCACATCGACGACGTCGCGCCCGTGATCGCGCGCTCGATCGAGGTCCCCGCGGCCGCGAACGAAGTCTTCAACGTCGGTGCCGAGACGCCGTACACCGTCCTCGACCTCGCGCACGAGGTGGCCCGCGCGTTCGGCGTGGCCGAGCCGGAGATCGACTTCCTCGCCGCTCGGAAAGAGGTCGTCCACGCATTCTCCGACCACGCGAAGCTGCACCGCGTCTTCGGCGAGCAGCCGACGGTGCCGCTCGAAGAGGGCCTGCGCCGGATGGCCGAGTGGGCGCAGGAGGCCGGCGTCCGGGATCCCGTCCGCTTCGAGAGCGTCGAGGTGCTGCGGAACCTGCCGCCTTCGTGGGCCGCCGGTCTGACGCAGACCGTGTAGTGCCGCCGGACGTCTCGGTCTCGCTCGTCAACACCAACTCGCGCGAGCTCCTGCTCGCCTGCCTCGATTCGCTTGCCGGGGGCGCCGCAGGCGGCGTGGAGGTCGTCGTCCTCGACAACGCGTCGGAGGACGGCTCCGCGGCGGCCGTCCGCGAGCGCTTCCCCGAGGTGCGCGTGATCGAGCAGCGGCACCGGGCGGGCTTCGGCGCCAACCACAACACGGTGATTCGCGCGACGACCGGCCGCTACGTCTTCGTCCTCAACGAGGACACGACCAGCGAGGACTGGGGCTTCGAGCGGATGGTCGCGCATCTCGACGCGAACCCGAGGGTCGCCGCGCTGGGGCCGAGGCTCGTCTATCCCGACGGGCGGCCGCAGGCTTCGGCCTGGCGCTTCCCGTCGCCGGCGACCGGGGCGCTCGGCCTGCTCACGCTCGGCCGGGCCGGCATCGTCCAGTCGGGCGGGAGCGAGACGCGCCACGTCGACTGGGCGATGGCGGCGGCGCTGCTCCTCCGCCGCGAGGCGCTGGACGAGGTGGGCCTCTTCGACGAGGAGTTCTTCATCTACTCCGAGGAGACGGACCTCTCGCGACGGCTGCGCCGCGCCGGCTGGCGGACGCAGTTCTTCCCCGAGGTGACGGTCGTGCACCACGAGTCGCAGTTCAGCGCGGGGATTCCGGAGCGGCGTATCAACGAGATGTGGCGCGGCCGCCACCGCTACTGGCGGAAGCACCACTCGACCGCCGGCGCCGCCGTTGCCGCCCTCTGCACCGGCGCGCAGTACGGCGCACGGGCGCTGATCCGGGCGGGCGACCGCGACTTCGCCGGGCGGATGCGGCTGCACGCCCGCGACGCGATCCGCGTCCGCGGGCCGGGACTCCGCGAGCTCGCCGAGGAGTGGAACCGCGAGCACGCGGCGACCCGATAGGCGGGCTGGCGGTCCAGCCCGGCGTCGGGCACACTTCCTGCAATAGGCTGGCGGTCGGGGGGAAGCGTGACGACTGTTCAACGAATCAAGTCGAGCAGGTCGCACCCGCGCCCGTTGCCGTCCTCGCGCGCGCATCGGCCCGCGCACCTGGCCGGCGGGACCTGGCGCAGCCGCGTCCGGCACCGTCCCGATCCGGGCGGCAGCACCGGCGGAGGCCCATCCGCGCAGACCGCCCCGCTGGTCCTCCTCGTCGACGACGAGCGGGCGATTCGCACGATCTGCCGCGTCAACCTCGAGGCCGACGGGCTCACCGTCGACGAGGCGGCGGACGGAGCCGAGGGCCTCGCACAGATCCGGAGCGAGCACCCGTCGCTCGTCCTGCTCGACGTGATGATGCCGGGCGTCGACGGCTGGAACGTGGCCCGGCAGCTCGCCGCCGACCCCGAGACGCAGGACATCCCCGTCGTCTTCCTCTCCGCACGCGCGTCCCAGGAGGATCGTCTGCACGCCCAGGAGCTGGGCGCCGTTGGCTACATCGTGAAGCCGTTCGACCCGCTCGAGCTCGCCGCGACCGTACGCGACGTGCTCGAGCGCGTCGCCCGGGGAGAGCGCGAGGAGCTCAACCGCCGGCTGTCGGAAGAGGGATGACCGGCCGCGTCGCGCCGCTCGTGCTCGGAGAGTCCGCCGAGAGGATGCACCGCCCGCCGGCGCGCACGGTCGCGGCCTGGATCGTCGCAGTGGCGGGGCCCGCCGCAGTCAGCCTGCTCGCGCTCGGGAACTCGCACCAGGCCGTGCCGGCGCTGCTGTACGTCCTCGTGGTGCTCGTGGCCACCGCTCTCGGCGGTCGCGCCGCGGGGCTCGTCGCAGCGGCGATCTCGATCGTCCCGTTCTACTACTTCTTCATCACGCCGTACCACACGTGGTCGGTGAAGGCCGACGGCGTGCTCGCGCTCGGTGTCTTCGTCCTCACCGGCCTGCTCGGGGGAGAGGTGCTCGCGCGCCAGCGCGGCGCGCGGACCCGGGCCGAGGAGGCGGCCACGTCGAGCACGCAGGCGCTCGAGACCGCGCTGCGGCTGCAGTACGTCGCCGACGCGCTGGTCTCGGCGCGGACGCCGCAGCAGGTGCTCGACGCGGTGCTCGTCGAGGGCGTGCGCGCGGCCGAGGCCCGCGGCGGGCTGATCGCCACGATGAGCGAGGACGGCGAGTGGCTGGACGTGATCGCCTCGCGCGGCTACGACCGGAAGTACATCGACCCGTTCCGCCGCTTCCCCGTCGCGGGCAACTACCCGCTCTCGGAGGCGGTCCGTACCGGCGAAGGGATCTTCCTCCACTCCGAGGCGGAACGAGACGAGCGCTACCCCGAGCTCGCCGGCCGGTCGCAGCCCGGCCACGCCCTCGTCTGCCTCCCGCTGGTCGGCGAGCAGGGCCCCATCGGCGGGCTCGTGTTCTCGTTCCCCAGCGACGAGAAGTTCCCACCGGAGCGCCGTGCGCTCAAGCTGGCGCTCGCCCGCCAGGCCGCGCTCGCCCTCGAGCGGGTGCAGATCTCGGCGAAGGAGCAGGCGCTGCGTGAGCAGGTCGCCTTCCTCAGCGAGGCGACCGCGCTCCTGACGTCCTCTCTCGAGCTCGAGCGGACGCTCGAGCGTCTCACCGGGCTCGCGGTTCCGCAGCTGGCCGACTGGTGCGCCATCTCCATGCTCGTCGAGGAGACGGGCGAGATCGAGCAGGTTGCCGTCGCCCACCAGGATCCCGAGCGCAAGCGCTGGGCGGAAGACATGCGCACTCGCTCCCGCACCGTCCTGATCGACGACGAGTTCGACCTGACGGCGCAGGTGATCCGCACGGCCGAGCCGGTCTTCCTTCGTGAGGTGCCGCAGGAGTTGCTGGACGAGGCGGTCCGGCGGGATCCCAACGCCGCGGCGGCGCTCGAGGAGATCTCGATCCGGAGCGCCATCACCCTGCCGCTCCGATCCGGGGAGCGAACCTTCGGCGCGCTCACGCTCGTCGCCGAGTTCCGGGAGCTGGAGGATGCCGATTTCGAGGTCGCCCAGGAGCTCGCTGCGCGGGCCGCGATCGCGGTCGAGAACGCGCGGCTCTACCGCGAGGCCGAACGGCGTGCCGAGGCCGCGCTCGCCCTTGCCTACGTCGGCGACGGAGTCGTCCTGCTCGACGAGGACGGACGCGTGCGCTTCTGGAACGCCGCGGCCTGCGCGATCACGGGGGTCGAGGAGGCAGACGCGCTCGGCCGGCATCCCTCCGAGGCGTTCGGCCCGTGGGAGGAGCTGACGCGACTCGCCGAGCTCGCGGACGCCGAGACGCCGGCGCGCGCGCGATCCGTCACGGTGCCGATCGAGACGCCGGGGGGCGACCGCTGGGTCGCGGTCACGGGCGTCCAGTTCGACGAGGGAGTCGTCTACGCGCTGCGGGACGTCACCGAGGAGCAGGCCTTCGAGCGGGCGCGCAGCGACTTCGTCGCGACCGCCTCCCACGAGCTCCGCACGCCGCTGGCCGCGGTCTACGGCGCGGCCCGCACGCTGCTCCGCACCGACATCGAGATCCCGGACGAGCAGCGCGACCGGTTCCTCGAGATCATCGTGAGCGAGACGGAGCGCCTGACGGCGATCGTCTCCCAGATCCTCCTCGCCGGCCAGCTCGAGGAGGGACGGGTCGACGTCGCGACCTCGGCGACCGACCTGAGGCCGCTCGTGGAAAGCGTCCTCGACTCGATCCGGTTGCGGGCGCCCGAGCACGTCGACCTGCAGCTCGCGCAGAACGGCGCCGCCACGGTCGCGATCGCGGACGAGGACAAGCTCCGGCAGGTGCTCGTCAACCTCCTGGACAACGCGATCAAGTACTCGCCGGAGGGCGGCGAGGTGACGGTCGAGCTCGCGGGAGGGTCCGGCCGCGTCCGGCTCACCGTCCGCGACAGCGGGCTCGGGATCCCGGCCGGCGAGCAGGAGCGGATCTTCGAGAAGTTCTACCGCCTCGATCCCGACCAGACGCGCGGCGTCGGCGGCAGCGGCCTCGGGCTGTTCATCTCGCGAGAGCTCGTCTCGCGGATGGGCGGGAGCCTCACCGTCCGGTCGAAGCCCGGCGAGGGCGCCTCGTTCGTCGTCGATCTGCCCGCCGCTTAGCGGCCTCTCACATCCGACGGCAAACTTAGAGGCGAAATGCTCGTACTTGTCGTTGACGACGACCGCGCCGTGCGCGAGGCGCTCGAGCGCGCCCTCCAGCTGCACGGCTACGAGGTCGCGCTCGCGTCGGACGGGGACACGGCCCTCGCGTCGGTCGAGACGCGGACGCCGGACGCGCTCGTGCTCGACGTGATGATGCCCGGGCTCGACGGACTCGACGTGACGCGCCGGTTGCGCCGCGGGGGGAACCGCGTCCCGATCCTGCTGCTCACCGCGCGCGACGCCGTCGGCGACCGGGTCGAGGGGCTGGACGCGGGCGCAGACGACTACCTGCCCAAGCCGTACGACCTCGAGGAGCTCCTCGCGCGCCTGCGCGCACTCCTACGTCGCTCGAAACCGGAGGAGCCGGGCGCGCTGCTGCGCTTCTCCGACCTGACGCTCGACCTCGGATCGATGGACGCGCGGAGGGGAGGCCGCCGCTTCGAGCTCACCACCACGGAGGCGCATCTGCTCGAGCTGTTCATGCGGAACCCGCGCCAGGTGCTGCCTCGCTCGCTCATCTACGAGCGCGTCTGGGGCTACGACTTCAGCCACTCCTCCAACGCACTCGACGTCTACGTCGGCTACCTCCGGCGCAAGACCGAGGCGGAAGAGGAGGAGCGCCTCATCCACACCGTTCGGGGCACCGGCTACGTGCTGCGCGAGCCGTGACGCTTCGCGCGCGTCTGACCCTCGTCGCAGCCGGCGTCGTCGCCATCGTCGTCGCGCTCGCCTGCGCGACGACCTACTTCACCATGCGGCACGAGCTCTACTCGCAGGTCGACACCCAGCTCGACCAGCACGCGCACGAGCGCACCACGAGCTTCTCGGACCTGAGTCCGTACAGCGGCGACGCGGTTGCGATCGTCGGCCCGGACGGCACCGCCGAGTCGAATCCCCACAACATCCCGATCGACCCGAAGGTCGGGGCCGTGGCGGAGCAGAGGACGAAGGGCTTCTTCCGAAACGTCCACGTCGTGGACCAGAACGGCACGGCGGTGAAGCTGCGCGAGCGCGTCCTGCCGATCCAGCTCATCGGCGGCGCGGTCGTCGTCGCGCGGAACATCGACTACATCGACCACGACCTCGGCCGGCTGCGGTTCATCCTGATTCTCGTCTCGCTCGGCGGTGTCCTCATCGCGGCGGCGGCGGGCGCGCTCGTGTCGGGAGCAACGCTCGCGCCGGTGCGGCGCCTGACAGCCGCCGCCGAGCGAATCGCGAGAACAGGCGAGCCGAGCGAGCGCGTGCCGGAGGGCGGACGCGGCGAGCTGGCCCGGCTCGGCCATGCGTTCAACACGATGCTCGCGTCGCTCGAGGAGTCGCTCGAGACGCAGCGGCGCTTCGTCGCCGACGCGTCCCACGAGCTGCGCACGCCGCTCACGAGCCTGCAGACGAACATCGACGTCCTGCGTGGCGACGTCGAGTTGGCGCCGGAACAGCGGCGGCGGCTGCTCGACGACCTCCACAGGGAGTCCCAGGAGATGCGCGCGCTGATCGCGGGCCTGCTCGAGCTCGCCCGCGGTGAGGCGCCGGTCGAGAAGGAGGAGTTCCACTTCGACGAGCTCGTCGAGAACACGGTTCAGCGCGCCCGCACACGCTTTCCCACGATCACGTGGGAGGCCGGAAACCTGCAACCCACGATCGTCGACGGCAACCGCGACCGGATGGAGCGGGCGGTGTGGAACCTGCTCGAGAACGCCGGCAAGTGGAGCGGGGAGGGCGGCTCGGTCGAGGTCACGCTGCTCGACGGAGAGCTACGCGTGCGCGATCACGGCCCCGGTTTCGCAGACGAGGACCGGCCGCTCGTCTTCGACCGCTTCTACCGCTCGGCCGCGGCGCGGTCGATGCCGGGCTCCGGCCTCGGCCTCGCCATCGTGCGCGAGGTTGCCGAGGCCCACGGCGGCACGGTCGAAGCGGATAACGCGGCCGGCGGAGGCGCAGTCGTCCGGTTGAGCCTCAACGGCGCCGCCCGGCCGGTTGCGCCTTCTTAGAGTTCTTTCATCGTGATGTGGTTCGATCAGAGTCGCATCGAACCCCTCCCGGCTCGGCCGTCATGGCGGGCCGCGGCCAGCCCGGTCCGGCGTCTTCCCGGATCCCCTGCGGTGAAGGCGCCGGACTGAGCGGCTCGGAAGGGGCTCGCGGGAGCGAGAGCCAGACGTCGGCGCCGCCCGGTTGACGGTTGCGGAGCCCCGCGCTGCCGCCGTGGGCGCGCGCGACCAGCTCGACGATCGAGAGACCCAGCCCCGAGCCGCCACCGCCGCTGCGGGCCTCGTCGGCGCGGCTGAAGCGATCGAACGCCCGCGCCCGGAAGTCCTCCGGGAAGCCCGGGCCCGAGTCCCTCACGTGGAGCTCGACGAGCCCGTTGCGCTCCTCCGCCGCAAGCTCGACGTCGCCCTCGCCGTGCGCGAGGGCGTTGTCGACGAGGTTCACGAGCGCCTGCCCGGCGCGGAGCGGATCGGCGTCGGCGACGAGGTCGGTCGGCTCGACGCGGATCTCGCGGCCGAGAGCGCCCGCCCGGTTCGCGAAGCGCGCAGCCGCGTCGTCCAGCAGGTCGCCGGCTGCGACGGGCTCGCGTCGCATCGGCAGCGGGCCCTGGTCGGCGCGGGCGATCAGCAGCAGGTCCTCGGCTAGCCGTGTCAGCCGCTGGGTCTCCTCGGCGGCCGAACGCAACGCGCTCGCCAGCTCCTCGTTGGAGCGGGGACGCCGCAGCGCGAGGTCGAGCTCGGTCTGGAGCAGTGCCAGCGGCGTACGGAGCTCGTGGCTTGCGTCCGCGACGAAGCGGCGCTCGTGCTCGATCGCCGCGTGCAGACGGGCGAGCATGTCGTTCAGCGTGTGGGCCAGTCGCGACACCTCGTCGCGGGCAGGCGGCACCGGCAGCTCGCTCGGCTCGCCGGCGGTCACCGCCGCGGCGCGTCGTCGCAGATCCTCCACCGGCCGCAGCGCGCCCGCCGCGAGGGCGTACCCGCCGAGAGAAGCTGCGAGGAGCGCGAGAGGCAGAAAGATGAGGAGCTCGTGGCGCAGATGGTCGAGCGACTCCGCACGCGGCCCGAGCGAGCGGGCGACCACCGCGACCCCGTTGCGCGAGGGCGCAGGCAGCGCGAGGATCCGCCACTCGCCCTTCCGCCGCGGGAGTTCCCGGCCGAGCCAGACGTGCTCCCCGGCGTAGGCGTCCGCGATCGTCTGCCGCCCGACGAGCGGCGGCAGCCCGCCCGGCTGCGAGCGGTGGAGCCGCCCGCCCGGGCCGAAGAGCTGAGCGAGGGTCGGGCCGCTCCCGGAGTCGGCATCGACCCTGCCGTTGGCGATCTCCTCTCGCCCCTGCGCCGCGAGCGTCTGATCGACGGTCGTCAGCAATTCATCCGCGACCCGCCGGTACACGAAGAGGCCGACCGCGGCGAGCACGACGGCCATGGCCACGGCGAAGCCGAGGGTGAGGCGGACACGGATCGGGACGCGGCTCACGGCGCCGCGCGGAGCCGGTAGCCCACGCCACGCACCGTCTCGATCGAGTCGCACCCGAACGGCCGGTCGATCTTCTCGCGCAGGTAGCGCACGTACACGTCCACGACGTTCGACCGGCTCTCGAAGGCGATGTCCCACGCGCCGTCGAGCAGCTGCGTCCGCGTCAGCGTGATGCCGGGCCGGCGCATGAAGAGCTCCAGCATCGCGAACTCCTTCGCCGAGAGGTCGAGCTCGTCGGTGCCGCGCCAGGCCCGGTGCGCGGCGGGATCGAGGCGGAGGTCGCCGACCTCGAGCACCGGCGGCCGCTCCACGGGCGCGCGGCGGGTCAGCGCGCGCAGCCGTGCGAGCAGCTCCTCGAAGGCGAAGGGCTTGGTGAGGTAGTCGTCGGCGCCGGCGTCGAGACCGCTGACCCGGTCGTCGACCGCGTCGCGCGCCGTCAGCATCAGCACCGGCGTCCAGATCGCGTCCCGGCGCAGCAGCCGGCAGATCTCGAAGCCGTTCGCTCCCGGCAGCATCACGTCGAGGACGATCGCGTCGTACTGGACGGCGCGCGCCATCCAGAGCGCCTCTTCGCCGCGATCGGCGACGTCGGCCGCGTAGCCCTCCTCGCGAAGGCCGCGGCCCAGCAGCTCGCCGAGCTTCTTCTCGTCCTCCACCACCAGAACGCGCATCGCAAGCCATTGTGCGCGCAATCGTGAGAGCCGTGTGAGCGGCTACAGCGTCTGCCTGACGCCGGCCTCGTCCGAGATCCGCTCGAGCTGGGCCGTGAGGTCGCCCTCGATCGCGTCGTGGGACGTGCCGCGGCGGAAGACCGGGAGGATGCTTCGGCCGAGCACGTCCTCGAGGAGGAAGGCGAGACCGCCATAGGCGGCCGCCGCGAACAGCGCGACGGCGATCCACGAGGCCGCGACCTCCAGCGAGTGCGGAGCGCCGAACTCCCACGCGCCGCTGAGCGTGCCGCGCACCGCCGCGAGCGAGAGCAGGACCCCGATCAGCGGCTTGCCGAGGAACGCCGACACCGCGAGGCAGGCGACCATGAACGAGAAGCCGAACAGGTAGAGGCCGACGGCGCGACTCGTCTCGCCCGGCGTGCCGGCGATCTCGACCAGGCCCAGCGTCAGCCACGAGCTCGAGAACAGCCCGAGCCCGGTGGCTCCGAACGTGTCGCGGGCGAGAAAGGCGAAGACGGTCGCGATGGTCTCGAGCGGGAAGACGAAGGCCGCGAGCAGGATCCCGGCCGTGTGCTGCTCCGATGCGGGCAGCCAGCCGTTCCCCAGCCCGGCGAGGATGAGCATCCCGACGCCGAACGAGAAGAAGCCGAGCGGCAGCGCGGTGGCATAGGGGCGGACGACGATTCGCAGCTCGCGGGGCAGCTCAGACAAGGACGCTCAGCTCCTGGTCGTACTCGGGGAGCAGGTCGATGTCCCCGCCATCGGCCCGGTCGCCGAAGCGGAGCGGGACGACGACGCGGATCGCTCCGCCGCGCACGAACCCGACGCGGTCCGGGCCGAGGTCGAGCGGCTCGTAGCCGCCGGCGAAGGCCTCCGGCCGCTCCGCCCGCAGGCGCAGCACGCGCCGGATGAGATGCGCCTTCATCGTCCGGCGGGTCGGTGCCCACTCTCGCAGCACGGAAACGTGCGCAGACCAGTCGACGGGCCGGCGGTTGTCGGGATCGACGAGGTTGAGCGACCACAGCGTGTCGCCCTGGTAGAGGTCGGCCAGCCCGGGGCTCGTGAGGCGGAGGAGGAGAGCGCCGAGCGAGGCATGCTCGCCTGCCCGCGCGACCCGCACGGCGAACGGCTCGAAGTCGTCGAGAAACTCGTGGTTCGAGTACAGGCCGCGGACGAACTCCTTGGCCCGCCACTCGTGCTCCTCGTCGGGCTCGAGCCAGTTGGTCGTCCGCTTCCCCTCCCGCAGCGCCTTCTCGAGGTACGGCTCCAGCCGGCCCGGCACGATCGGCCACGCCCCCACCAGGGTCTGCCAGACGAGGTACTCCTCGTTCGGATCGTCCATCCCGCCGGTGAGCTCCTGCCAGCGGCGGACGCGCTCCGCCCACTCCTCGTGCAGCGCCGACAGCGCGCCGATGCGTGCGCGGACGTCGCCGGCGCGCTTCGTGTCGTGCGTCTGCGACGCGAGCAGCGTGTGCGGATGCCGCTCGAGCCGCTCGAGGGCGGCGCGATGGAAGTCGTCCGGCGAGAGCGAGAAGCGATCCGGGTTGCCGCCGACCTCGTTCAGGGCCGTGAGCCGGAACCAGCGGTAGAAGGCCGTGTCCTCGACGCCCTTCGCCATCACCGGCCCCGTGGTCTGCTGCCAGCGGACGACGAACTCGGCGGCCGGATCGCCGTCGTTCTCCAGGAGGAGGATCTGCTGCAGCTCCTCCGGTAGGCCGGAGACGGCGTGGCGGTCCTCCGGCGCGACGCGGCCCGTCTCCGGCTCCACGTAGGTGCGGTACACGTGGAGCGACGCGGCCGCCTCCTCCAGCCCCTCGAGCGGGACGAGCGCGCGGAGGCGCTCGAACTCGCGGGCAAAGGTCGTCCGCGCGACCTCCAGCTTCGCCTCGGCTGAGACTTCGGCGAAGCTGCGGCGCTCGCCGGTCAGCTCGGCGTAGAGCTCCGTCAGCGGCTCCTCGCCGGCCGGGTCGACGAAGAGCGCGGTGACGTCGTTGGCGAACTCGTAGCCGGTCGTTCCCTCGACGGGCCAGTCGGCACGCAGGCTCTCGCCGGGCTCGAGGATCTTCTCCACCCAGATCCGCTCGACATCGCCCGTGCGGAGCCGCTCCAGGTACTCGCGCGGGTTCGCGAGACCGTCGGGATGGTCGATGCGCAGGCCGTCCACGAGGCCCTCGCCGACGAGCTCCAGGATCTTCGCGTGCGTCGCCTCGAAGACCTCCGGATCCTCGACGCGGACGCCGGCGAGCTCGCCGATGTCGAAGAAGCGGCGGTACCAGCCGCTGGCCGGATCCCAGTCGAAGTAGCGCGCCCGCAGCTCCGGGTCGCGCCAGAAGCGGTTCTCCTCCTCGGAGGCCGCCATGTGGTTCGGGACGACGTCGACGATCGTGCCGAGGCCGGCCGCGCCCGCCGCCTCGCAGAGCGCCCGCAGCTCCTCCTCGCCGCCGAGCTCGGGCGAGACCCGGGTCGGGTCGACGACGTCGTAGCCGTGCAGCGAGCCGGACCGCGCCCGCATGACGGGCGAGAGGTAGAGGTGCGAGACGCCAAGGTCGCGGAGGTAGGGCAGGACGACCTCGCGCACGCGGCGGAAGCCGAGCTCGGGCGTGAGCTGGAGCCGGTAGGTGCAGCGAAAGTCGGGCACGAAGGCCGTGCTTACCCGCGACGGCGGTTCAGACTCGTCGCAGCACGACGAGCGAGTGCTCCTGCACCGCGACGAGCGCCCGCGCTCCGAGGGGCCCTTCGGGCGCGTCGCCCGTGGCGAGCTCGATCGCCCAGCGGGCGCCGAAGCGCCGGGCCGGCAGGGTGAAGACGACGGGCTCGTAGTGCGCGTTGAAGACGAGCAGGAACGAGTCGCCGAAGATCGGCTCGCCATGCTCCGTCCGGGCGCTGATCTCCCGGCCGTTGAGGAACACGCCGAGTGTCCGCGTCTCCGGGTTCGTCCAGTCGCGCTGCGTCATCCGCCGTCCGTCGGGCCGGAACCACCACGCGTCGGGCAGCCCGCTCTCGCCCGACTTCCCCGTCAGGAACGCCGTGTGGCGGAAGACCGGATGCTCGCGCCGCAGCGCGATCAGCCGGCGCGCGTGGTCCTGCAGCTCCGCGTCCGCCGACTCCCAGTCGAACCACGAGATCTCGTTGTCCTGGCACCACGCGTTGTTGTTGCCGCCCTGCGTCCGCCCGAACTCGTCGCCGCCGAGGAGCATCGGGACGCCCTGGGAGAGGAGCAGCGTCGTGAGGAAGTTCCGCTGCTGCCGCGCCCGCAGCGCGAGCACGGCCGGATCGTCGGTCGGCCCCTCGGCGCCGTGGTTCCACGAGCGGTTGTCGTCGGTGCCGTCTCGGTTGTCCTCGCCGTTCGCCTCGTTGTGCTTGTCGTTGTACGAGACGAGGTCGTTGAGCGTGAAGCCGTCGTGCGCCGTGACGAAGTTGATCGACGCGAACGGGTCGCGGCCGTTCTCCTGGTACAGGTCGGCCGAGCCCGTGAACCGCTGCGCGAACTCGCCCACGCTCCCCTGGCCGCGCCAGAAATCCCGCACCGAGTCGCGGTACTTGCCGTTCCACTCCGCCCAGAGCACCGGGAAGTTGCCGACCTGGTAGCCGCCCGGCCCGACGTCCCAGGGCTCGGCGATCAGCTTCACCTGGGAGAGGACGGGATCCTGGTGGATCGTGTCGAAGAACGCCGAGAGCCGGTCGACGTCGTAGAACTCCCGCGCCAGCGCCGACGCGAGGTCGAAGCGGAAGCCGTCGACCCGGCACTCGAGCACCCAGTAGCGCAGCGAGTCCATGATCAGCCGCAGCACCGACGGGTGCACCGGGTTGAGCGAGTTGCCCGTCCCCGTGAAGTCCATGTAGAAGCGCTGGTCGTCGGGCATCAGCCGGTAGTAGCTCTGGTTGTCGAGCCCGCGGAAGGACAGCATCGGGCCGAGGTGGTTCCCCTCGGCCGTGTGGTTGTAGACGACATCGAGGATCACCTCGATGCCGGCGCGGTGCAGCGCCTTGACCATCCCCTTGAACTCGCGCACCTGCTCGCCGGCGGTGCCGGTCGCGGCGTAGAGGGCATGCGGCGCGAGGTAGCCGATCGAGGAATAGCCCCAGTAGTTCGAGAGCCCGCGGTCGTGCAGGAAACCCTCGTCGACGATGTGGTGGATCGGCAGCAGCTCGACCGCGGTGACGCCGAGCTCCCGCAGGTAGGCGAGCGCCGGCTCCGCGGCGAGCGCGGCGTACGTGCCACGCAGGTCGTCGCGGATCTCCGGGTGTCGCTTCGTGAAGCCCTTGACGTGCATCTCGTAGATCACGGTGTCGTGCCAGGGCGTGTCGGGCGGCCGGTCGTCCTCCCAGTCGAAGGTGTTGTCGGTCACGACGCACTTCGGCATCGCGTCGGCGTCGTCCTCGTCGTCGAGCTCGAGGTCCGCGTCCTCGTCGAGGCTCGGCACGTAGGGGAGGACGTTGGCCCGGTCCCAGTCCACCGGCCCCTCGATCGCCTTCGCGTACGGGTCGATCAGGAGCTTGTTCGGGTTGAAGCGCTTGCCGCTCGCCGGGTCGTAGGGGCCGTGGACGCGGCAGCCGTAGCGCTGGCCGGGCCCGACGCCCGGGAGGTAGCAGTGCCAGTTGTGCGCCGTGACCTCGCTCAGCTCGACGCGCGTCTCGCCCTCCTCGCCGAAGAGGCACAGCTCGACGCGCTCGGCGTGCTCCGAGAACAGCGAGAAGTTCGTCCCCTCGCCGTCCCAGGTCGCGCCGAGGGGGAAGGGCCGTCCTGGCCAGACCTCCATCAGCGGGAGAATTCCACGCGACGGTTTCGGAAGTCGGCGACGAGTGTCGCGGAGCCGCGCCGCAGCCGCAGTACCTTCGCCTCCTCGTCCGCTTCTGCCTCGAGCTCGCGCGGCAGCTCGCGGCGCAAGGCGAGCAGCTCGCGGTAGAGCGGGTCGGGCTCTCCCGGCCGCAGCTTGGAGCGGAGGAAGGTCTCGAGCGCCTGGGGATCCGGCACCTCCTCGCCGGAGAAGGCCGCGAACTCGGCGAACTCCCGCCTCCGGCCCTCGCGCGTGGCCTCCGCGATCGCCGGGTCGACGTGGTCGGTGAAGAACTGGAACGGTGCCGTCTCGAGCCGCTCCTCGCCCATGAACAGCAGCGGCGTGCAGGGGGAGAAGAGCGTCACCGTCGCCGCCACGCGCAGGGCGTCCGCGGACAGGCGGTCGCCGAGCGCGCGGTTGCCGACCTGGTCGTGGTTCTGGGCGCAGACGACGAGCCGGCGCGGGTCGCGGCCGCGGCCGGCGAGATCCTCGGCGAGCGAGGCGACCGAGCCGTAGCCGGCGTAGTAGCCGTCCTGCTCGCCGGTGAGCAGGACGTGCAGCTCGTGGTGGGAGCGGTCGGCCCACTGCGCGTCGTGGCCCCACTCCTCGATCGGCCGCCAGTCGTCGACCTCCATCTCCGAGATCACGAGCGCGTCGCCGACGCGCTGTTTCAGCTCGGCGCAGACATGGAGCGGCGAGTCGTCGAAGATCGCATGCGTCGCGTCCAGCCGCAGGCCGTCGAGATGGAAGTCGCGCACCCACTGCTCGGCGTTCTGGATCGCCCACTCGCGGACGCCGGGCTGCGCGTAGTCGAGCGCGTCGCCCCAGAACGTCTCGTGCCGGTCCGTGAAGTACGGGCCGAACGCGGTCAGCGCCTCGTTCCCGGGGCCGACGTGGTTGTAGACCACGTCGAGGATTACGCCGATCCCCTCCGCGTGCGCCGCGTCCACGAGCCGCGTCAGCCCCGCGGGGCCGCCGTAGGCCTCGTGGGCGGCGTAGGTGTAGAGGCCGTCGTAGCCCCAGCCGCGCTCGCCGGGGAAGGTGGCGACCGGCATCAGCTCGATCGCCGTCACGCCGAGCTCGCGCAGGCCGCGCAGCTGCGGGACGACGCCGTCGAACGTCCCCTCCTCGCTGAAGGTGCCCACGTGCAGCTCGTAGATCACGAGCTCGTCGAGCGCCACGCCGTCCCAGCCGCCGTCGGTCCAGGCGAAGGCGCCGGTCTCGAGCACGCGGGAGGGTCCCTTCACGCCCTGTGGCTGCCGGCGGGAGCACGGGTCGGGCCACGATTCCCCGTCCACGACGAGGAGGTAGTCCGCGCCGGCGAAGCGGCCGCACCAGAGCTCGCCGTCCCGCCCGAGCGGGACCTCGCCGCCGGAGCGCACGGCGACCGACTCCGCCGACGGCGCCCAGACGCAGATCTCCGCCGTGCCGTCACCGCACGGCATCGCCCCCAGCCTCCGCACGCTGACCTACGCCGGGACGAGCCAGACGGCGCCGAGCGGCGGCAGCGTCAGCGTCGCGGAGAACGGCTGCTCGTGCCACGGCACCGCCTCGGCCTCGACGCCGCCGAGGTTGCCGGTGCCGCTGCCGCCGTAGAAGGCCGAGTCGGTGTTCAGCACC
This sequence comes from Gaiellaceae bacterium, assembly GCA_035764085.1. GTDB lineage: Bacteria > Actinomycetota > Thermoleophilia > Gaiellales > Gaiellaceae > Palsa-739. Next base: position 1,064 of record DASTZY010000076.1, on the reverse strand, counting down.
TCCCGCCAGCGGCAGCACCGCGGCATTCCCACGCGGTAGTCGTGCCGGGGCACCGGCGAGAGGTTGAGGACACAGACGAGCGGCGGCGCGTCGCCCTCCCCGAGCCGCGCGAACGCGAGCACGTTGTTCGCGGCGTCGTTCGCCTCGAGCCAGCGGAAGCCGGCCGGCTCGAAGTCGAGCTCCCACAGCGCCGGAGTCTCGCGGTAGGTCCTGTTGAGATCGCGAACGAGTGCCTGGATCCCCTCGTGCTCGGCGTACTCGAGCAGGTTCCAGTGCAGCGACCCCTCGGCGTTCCACTCCTCCCACTCCCCGAGCTCGCCGCCCATGAAGAGGAGCTTCTTGCCGGGGTGCGCCCACATGTAGGCGTACAGCGAGCGGAGGTTGGCGAACTTCTGCCAGCGGTCGCCCGGCATCTTGTCGAGCAGCGACCGCTTGCCGTGCACGACCTCGTCGTGCGACAGCGGCAGGACGAAGTTCTCGCTGAAGGCGTACATGAGCGAGAAGGTGAGCGTGTGGTGGTGGAAGCGCCGGTAGACCGGATCCTTCTGGAAGTAGGTGAGCGTGTCGTGCATCCAGCCCATGTTCCATTTGAAGCCAAAGCCGAGCCCGCCGAGGTACGTCGGGCGTGAGACGCCCGGCCAGGCGGTCGACTCCTCGGCCGCCGAGATCACGCCCGGGTCGCGCGCATACAGCGTCTCGTTCAGCTCCTTGAGGAAGGCGACCGAGTCGAGGTCCTCGTTGCCGCCGAACATGTTCGGCACCCACTCGCCGGCCTTGCGCGAGTAGTCGAGGTAGAGCATCGAGGCGACGGCGTCGACGCGGATCCCGTCGCCGTGGTACTCGCGCAGCCAGTGGAGGGCGCTCGCGAGCAGGAAGTTCCTGACCTCGGTGCGGCCGTAGTTGAACACGTACGTGCCCCAGTCCGGGTGCTCGCCGCGGCGCGGGTCGGCGTGCTCGTAGAGAGCCGTCCCGTCGAAGCGCGCGAGCGCCCAGTCGTCCTTCGGGAAGTGCGCGGGCACCCAGTCCACGATCACCCCGATCCCGGCCCGGTGCAGGGCGTCGAT
>DASTZY010000075.1:0-2350 GCA_035764085.1 Gaiellaceae bacterium | reverse complement strand
ACTCCGGCACCCTGAAGAGCGGGGACACCGTCCTCAACTCCACGAAGGGCGTCAAGGAGCGCATCGGCCGCCTGCTCAAGATGCACGCGAACAAGCGCGAGGAGATCAAGGACGTCTACTCCGGCGACATCGCGGCCTGCGTCGGCCTCAAGAACGTCATCACCGGCGAGACCATCTGCGATCCCGCCGCCGCCGTCGTCCTCGAGTCGATGGACTTCCCCGAGCCGGTCATCTCGCTCTCGATCGAGCCGAAGACCAAGGCCGACCAGGAGAAGCTCGGCGTCGGCCTGTCGAAGCTGATGGCCGAGGACCCGACCTTCCGCGTCAAGACCGACGATCAGACCGGGCAGGTCGTGATCTCGGGCATGGGCGAGCTGCACCTCGAGATCATCGTCGACCGCCTGAAGCGGGAGTTCAACGTCGACGCGAACGTCGGCCGCCCGCAGGTTGCGTACCGCGAGACGGCGGGCCGGGACGTGGAGAACATCCGCGAGAAGTTCGTGCGCCAGACCGGAGGCTCGGGCCAGTACGCGGACGTGGTCATCAATCTCCGCGCACAGGAGCCCGGTGCGGGCTACGAGTTCAGCGACAAGATCGTCGGCGGCAAGATCCCGAGGGAGTACATCCCCGCAGTCGACGCCGGGATCAAGGAGGCGATGCAGTCGGGCGTGGTCGCGGGCTACCCGGTGGTGGACATCGCCATCGAGCTCATCGACGGCTCGTACCACGAGGTCGACTCGAGCGAGCGCGCGTTCAAGATCGCCGGCTCGATGGCGTTCAAGGAGGCGCTCAAGCGCTCCAAGCCGAAGCTGCTCGAGCCGATGATGGCCGTCGAGGTGACGACGCCGGAGGACTACCTCGGCGACGTGATGGGGAACCTCAACAGCCGCCGCGGACGCATCGAGTCGATGGAGCCCGTCGGCAACGCCCAGGTCGTCAAAGCTCTCGTGCCGCTGTCGGAGATGTTCGGATACTCGACCGACCTGCGCTCGATGTCGCAGGGCCGGGCCGACTTCCACATGGACTTCGACCGGTACGAGGAAGTTCCGCAGTCAATCGCCGCCGAGATCACGGACTCCGGCGCAGGTAGCTAGCGAAAGGGAGACAGGGAGAGCCACCAATGGCAAAGCAGAAGTTCGAGCGGACAAAGCCGCACGTCAACGTCGGCACCATCGGTCACATCGACCACGGCAAGACGACCCTGACCGCGGCGATCACGAAGGTGCTCGCGGAGAAGGGCGGCAACACGGTCGTGCGCGACTTCGCGTCGATCGACAACGCTCCCGAGGAGCGGCAGCGCGGCATCACGATCAACACGTCGCACGTCGAGTACGAGACGGACAACCGTCACTACGCGCACGTCGACTGCCCGGGCCACGCCGACTACATCAAGAACATGATCACGGGCGCCGCCCAGATGGACGGCGCGATCCTCGTGGTCTCGGCGGCCGACGGCCCGATGCCGCAGACGCGCGAGCACATCCTGCTCGCCCGCCAGGTCGAGGTGCCGGCGATCGTCGTCGCCCTCAACAAGGCGGACATGGTCGACGACCCGGAGCTGATCGAACTCGTCGAGATGGAGGTGCGCGAGCTGCTCTCCCGGTACGAGTTCCCCGGCGACGACATCCCGATCGTCCAGGTCTCGGCGCTCAAGGCGCTCGAGGGCGACGCGGAGTGGACGCCGAAGATCATCGAGCTGATGGAGGCCGTGGACAGTTACATCCCGGAGCCTCAGCGCGCTCTCGACAAGCCGTTCCTGATGCCGATCGAGGACGTGTTCACGATCACGGGCCGCGGCACGGTCGTCACCGGCCGGGTCGAGCAGGGCGAGGTCAAGGTCGGCGAGGAGGTCGAGATCGTCGGCATCCATCCGGAGACGGCGAAGACGGTCGTCACCGGCGTCGAGATGTTCAACAAGACCCTCGACACCGCGCAGGCCGGCGACAACGCCGGAGCGCTGCTTCGCGGCACCAAGCGCGAGGAGGTCGAGCGCGGGCAGGTCCTCGCCAAGCCGGGCTCGATCACCCCGCACACGCAGTTCAAGGCCGAGGTGTACGTCCTCTCGAAGGACGAGGGCGGGCGCCACACGCCGTTCTTCAACGGCTACCGGCCGCAGTTCTACTTCCGGACGACCGACGTCACGGGCTCGATCAAGCTGCCCGACGGCCAGGAGATGGTCATGCCGGGCGACAACACGAACATGGAGATCGACATGATCCAGCCGATCGCCATGGATCAGGGCCTCCGCTTCGCGATCCGCGAGGGCGGCCGCACCGTCGGTGCGGGCGTCGTGACGGAGATCATCAAGTAGGACGCTGAGGGAGGCGCCGGTGCCGCAACAGAAGATCCG
>DASTZY010000074.1:0-27203 GCA_035764085.1 Gaiellaceae bacterium | reverse complement strand
GGGGCTCTTTTTCGTGCTCCTCCCCTACGTGGCGGAGGCGCCGCCTCGTGGCAGCGCCTCCGCGTTCCCGCAGACCGACGAGGGGCATCCCCGTCGGCTCGTGGGCGTCCCTAGAGACCGAGCAAGTTGTTCAGCAAGTTCGCAAGGCCTCCTGTGTTACCGCCATTGAGCAAGTTGGCAACGCCACAGAGGAGGTTCCCGAGTAGGTTGCCGGGCCCCGACTGGGCGGTGATCGTTAGGTGAATGGTGTCCGTGTGGACCATCAGCCCGAGCAGGTTCAGGTCGATCGGCTGGATCGTCAGATCCAGAATCGTGCAGGTGCCGTTCGCCGTGGCGCTACTGATGGGTAGCGTCACCAGCTGATTCACCACGTCGGTAACGGTGCCGGTGGCGCTGGTCAACGTCCCGTTTACGAGTCCCTGCAGGGCGAGTTGTCCGTTCTGGGTCACGAACTGGATCTGCGAGATCGTGCCGGAGAACGTCCCGCCCCCTACGCTCGTGATCGTGCCCGTGATCGGGACTGGGTTCGTGATCGTTGCGGTGCCTGTTCCCTTCGAGGCTGCCGGGGCGGCCGGCGCAATCAAGAACGCCGTTACCGCAGCGAGCGCGAAGGCGACGGATGCGGTAGCTGCGAAGCGTCGCTTCATTGACATTGGAGCTCCTTTCCCGCACGCTCTCGAGGCGGCGGTGGTCGTTGACTCATGGTTCAGACCACCGTCGCCTGCCCCATGCTCGTGCCTTCAAACGGGAGAGGTGCACGGGGCACATTTCCGGTACCAGGGTTGGACGGGTGGACGAGCACGTGCCGCTGTACGCGTCCGCCTACGCCGGCTACGGGGTGCGCGAGCAGGTGCGGCAGCTCACCTACGGGGACGATGTCGGGCAGTCGGGCTGGGTCACCGCCGACGAGCTCGAGCGCTTCGCCGAGCGGCTGGAACTCGACGCCGGCTCACGCCTGCTGGACGTCGGCTGCGGCTCCGGCGGGCCCGCGCTGCGTCTCGCCGAGCTCACCGGGGCGAGGGTCGTCGGCATCGACCTGCTCGAGGAGGGGATCGCCACCGCGACGCGGCTCGCCGCGGAGCGCAGGCTCGCCGACAAGGCCCGCTTCGTGCGCGTCGACGCCGGCGCGAGCCTGCCGTTCGGCGACGGGAGCTTCGACGCCGTGATCTCGATCGACGTCATGTGCCATCTGCCGAGCCGGCTCGACATCCTCCGCGAATGGCACCGCGTCACTGCGCCGGGAGCCCGGATCCTGTTCACCGACCCGACGGTCGTCACCGGCCTCGTCACCGACGCCGAGATCGCCGACCGGAGCGCGATCGGGATCTACGTCTTCTCCGCCGAGTGGGTGAACGAGACCCTCCTCGCCGAGGCCGGGTTCGAGACCGCCGGCCGCGAGGATCTCACCGAGAACATGGCCGCGATGGCGGGACGCTGGCACGACGCTCGCGCCCGCTTCCAGGAGGAGCTGGTCGCCGACGAGGGCGAGGAGACGTTCGCGGGCATCCAGCGTTTCTCGCCGCCTGCCACGTCCTGGCGCGCGAACGACGCCTCTCCCGCTACGCCTTCCTCGCGCGGCGGTAACGGCTTCCGCTCTCCCCTTTGCGAATCGCCCGCACGGGCGTAACCTCGGCAGGGGCGGGCCTCGGTCGCGGCCCCCTTCTCCGGGGCCCGCCCCTCGAAGATTTAGACGTCCATTCCGGCCAACTGGTTCGGAGGATCGTGCGGCGAGGTCGAGATTCTTAAGAAGAGAACCGAACGCCCGATCCGCGAGTAGTAGAGGGAGCACCGACAGAGCCGGCCACCTGACGCCGGCCGTGCTCTCCGATAGGGGCGGCCTCAGTCCTCACACCGGCCGCCCCGCTCCTCGCAAGGGGGCGGCTGCCCACGGCCATAGCGGCCGCCCCCAACCTCGCGGCTACACTGGATCGCATGCTCCGGGGTCGTGGCGCAGGTATCGCAGCCGCCCTCGCGGTCGTCGCCGCGGCGGCCGTCACAGCCGGGTGCGGCGGCGGAGGCAGCGCCCTCTCGCTCGACCCGGTCGCCGCAGCGGCGACGAAGACGCAGCAGGCCGGCGCCGCGCGGATCCGCCTCGCCCTCTCGGTCAGCGCGCCGCAGCTGCAGAACGGCAAGACGCTCCAGGTGCGGGGGACCGGCGCCGTCGACGGCGCGAGCAGCGAGCTGAACCTCAGCGTCGGCGCGAAGTCGCTCGAGGAGATCTCCCTCGAGCAGAACGGCGACTACGTGGCCTTCCTCAGGTTCGACGCCCTCTCGCAGTACCTGCCGGGCGGCAAGCAATGGGTGGAACTCGATCTTTCGAAGCTCGGCAAGTCCGCCGGCCTCGACCTCCAGTCGCTGCTGGCCGGGAGCCAGGTCCAGCCCGGCGACCTCCTCTCCATCCTCATGGCCGAGGGCGCCAAGATCCAGAACCTCGGCTCGGCGACCGTCGACGGCGCCGCGACGACGCACTACCGCGTCACGATCGACACGGCCAAGGCGCTGCAGGCCAAGGGGCTCTCGACGCCGCTCCTCGCCGGCGTCGCAGTGCAGGTCCCCACGGTTCCGGCGGACGTCTGGATCGGCAAGGACGGCCTCGTCCACCGCGTGGCTGTCTCGCTCGGAGCCGCCCAGCGCCAGCTCGGCCTGAAGCTGGATCTCTACGACTACGGCGCAGACGTGAACATCGCGGCGCCCCCCAGCAGCGACGTGTTCGACGCGACCCAGTTCGCCCAGCAGGGCATCCTCGGCGGCGGTCACTGGGCGCCGTACTCGAAGTAGGCGCATCGCTGCCCCGTCGTCGGCCGTTCTACGGCCGTGCAATCCCGGTGGCGTAGCTTCAAGAAGATCGTCCGGCTCTGGGTCGACCTCTTCGACCGCCACAACCTGCTGACCTACGCGAGCGCGATCGCGCTCCGCTCCTTCATCGCGGCGGTGGCGTGCACGCTCTTCGGGCTCGGCATCCTGGGCGCCACGCATCAGCGCGACCTGTGGCAGAGCACCATCGGGCCGCAGATCAAGCCGAAGGTCCTCCCCCACGTCTACGACGGCATCGACCAGACCGTCCACCGCGTACTGTCCTCCTCCACCGCCGGGCTGCTCGCGCTCGCGGCCGCGCTCGCCGTGTGGGAGGTGTCCGGGATCATCCGCGCCGCGATCGGGGCGCTGGACGAGGTCTACGAGACGCCGGAGGAGCGGCCGTTCTGGATCCGCTTCCCCCTCTCGTTCGGGCTCGCGATCCTCTTCCTGGCGTCGATGCTCGGCGCGATCGCGGTGATCTGGGCAGGCCATGTGTCGGGCAGCTGGAGCATCCCGATCCTGATCCTCCGCTGGCCGGTGGCCGTGGCCCTCGTCGCCTTCGCGTTCGAGCTGATCGTGCGCTGGGCGCCGGCGGCGCATCGACGCGTGCGCTGGGCGAGCCTCGGCTCCATGCTCGTCGTCATCGGCTGGATGGGCGAGACGCTGATCTTCGGCGCGTATGTCCGGTCGGTCGCCAACTTCCGCACCTCGGTCGGCTGCCTCGAGGTGTTCATCTTCCTCGCGACCTACTTCTACATCGCCGCGATCGTGCTGCTGGTGGCGATGGAGCTGGACGAGCTCGTGCGGCTCGACATGCAGCGGCCGCGCAACCGGCAGCAGCTGCTGCCGCTCGTCACCGGAGTCATCCGGGGCGCCTCGTAGGCTCCCCGGCGGTGGCCGCCGCCGCGCAGACGCACCACGGCGCCTTCGGGCAGGACTCCTTCGGGCGCTTCGCGGAGCGCGTGGCGCGCTTCTTCGGCACGCCTCAGTACATCGTCGGCCAGACGATCGTCGTCATCTGCTGGATCGCGTTCAACACGGCGGCGCTGGGCGGCCTGTTCCGCTTCGACCCCGAGCCGTACATCCTGCTCAACCTCGTCTTCTCGACCCAGGCTGCGTACGCCGCGCCGCTGATCCTCCTCGCGCAGACGCGGCAGGCCGACCGGGACAAGGTGGCCGAGGACAAGGCCGAGCGGCGCCACGACCGCGCCGAGCACGTGATGAAGGCCGAGACGGACCACCTGATCGAGCTCCTGCAGTCGAACACCCGGCTCACGACGCAGGACAAGGAGCTGACGGAGCAGGTGGCCGCGCTCACGCGCGAGATCCATGCGCTCATCTGCAAGCCGGGCGAGCCGGCGGCGGGCTAGCCGGTCAGCTCGGCGACGAGCGGGCCGGTGTCGAACGGGTCGAAGCCGAGCCGCCGCGCGACCTCCTCGCTCGACGGGCGCGTACCCTGGGCGAACAGCCCGCGCAGGATCTCCCCGGTCGCGGCGCTCCGCCACCAGCCCTCCCCCACCTCGCTCCGCAGGTAGGTGCTGAGCTGCGCCGAGCGGATCCAGGCCCGGAGGTAGTCGGCGGAGTAGAAGCCCGCGTCCATGTCGGACAGGTAGCCGCGCGCGTCGTAGCGGAGACCGGTCGCCTCGGTGAGCAGCGGCTCGTAGTCGCCGGACGAGCCGCCCTGCTCCGTCGGGAACGCGTCCCAGAAGCCCAGCTCGAAGCGGAGCTTCGCGGAGTAGCGCCGGTACATCAGCGCCTCGAGGAACCGCGTCGCCTCGGCGTTCTCCTCGGCCTGCGCGTCGGAGAGCCCGAAGTGCAGCGCGTGCCAGCCGGGCTCGCGGGAGGTCGCCTCGACGATGTACGAGTAGATCTCGGTCAGCGCGTGATCGCGCGAGAGCGCGCGGAACGTCCAGGGCAGCCGCGGGTCGCAGCCCGCGTAGTGCAGCGCGTGCCCGGCCTCGTGGAGGAACGACTGGTAGTCGGAGAGGCCGCCCTGTGCGCGCGTGATCAGGTGGACGACCTCGGGCGGGTCGGCCGCGATCACGCAGGCCCGCGGGCTCTTCTGCGGCCGGTCCTCGAGGTCGAGGCGGATGTTCGGGATCGCCTCCAGCTCGAAGCCGAGCTCGCGGACGGTCTCGACGCAGACCTCGACCGAGCGCTCCTTCGGGTACGTCGACTCGAGCGGCGAGAGCCGGCGGAGCCAGCGCAGCTGGGCGCTCGACGGCACCTCGGCGCGCTCCGGCCCGAGCAGCCGCTCGAACCAGCGCCCGCGCAGGCTCGCGTAGGCGTCCGCGACCTCGTCCGCCGCGCGGTGCAGCACGGTCTCCAGCTCGCGCAGCGAGATCTGCTTCTCCGCCTCGTTGCGCGCCACCGCGTCGCGCTCGCCGGAGAGCCCGGCGTCGAGCTCGTCCCGCGCGGCGAGGAGCTCGCGCCGCTGCTCGTTGAAGGTCGCGTCGAGCGTGCGCACGAGCTCGCCGAGCCCCTCCCGCTTCGCGTACTCGGGGAGGACGGCGAGCAGCGCCTCGGCCGTCCGCAGCGGCACCTCGTCGCCGTCGAAGGTGAGCCGCGCCGCGAGGAGCGCGTTGGCGAGCTCGTCCTCGCGCCGGGCGAGCTCCGCGTCGACGATTCCCGCCTCGCACGTCCTGCGCAGGCGGTAGAGCCGCTCCCGCTCGTCGGCGTCGTCCTCGCCGGCCTCGGCCGCGCGTAGCGCGTCGAGCTGCTCCTGCGTGAAGAGATCCGCGTGCCGGGCGACGATGGCCGCCTGTTCCGAGGTCTCCTTCTCGCCCACCCGGACGGCCCGGAACTCCTCGGCCGCCTCGGCGTAGTAGGCGCGGTAGGCGTCCTCGTACTCCTGGGCGGTGCGGACCGCGGTCGCGCTCACGGATGGGCGTGGACGCGGACGAGGTCGCGCACGGTCGCCAACAGCTCATCGAGCTCGAACGGCTTCGGGAGGATCGCGTCGGCCTCCGTGAGGCCGCCGGTCGTGACGTCGGCGGAACCGGTCACCAGGACGACCGGGATCGGCGGCCGGCGCGCGTGGCACTCGGCGATGAGCGCGTCGCTGCGCTCGCCGTGCAGGTGGACGTCGAGCAGCACGACGGCCACGTCTCCCGCCTCGACCAACGCCCGCGCCGCCGCGAGCCGGTCGGCCTCGAGAACCTCGTAACCGTCGAGCTCGAGGTTGACCCGGCAGAGGAGCCGGATCGACGGCTCGTCATCGACGACGAGGACCCGGGCCGGCGCCGCATGCCCCCCGGTATCGCCCATCAGGTCACCGAGTCTAACCCAGCGGACACGGTCCGTAACCAGGGATCCGAAGCGCCCGTTTATCACTCTGAAGTGGCAAGGGACTTCCCGCAGCCCGGTCGCGGCGGGCGCGGCGTCCTAAGCGCCGTTCCCGCCGGTCTCCCACTGCCGACCCAGCGTTTTCGCCGTCGGTCGTGGCTCGCGTTCCAGCGCGCCCTCGACCCGCTGGCTCCGCCGAAGCCGGTGCCTCTGCCGGCGGTCGCTACGAGGACGCGACGGCGGCGGCCGCTCGCAGGCGGCTGAGCGTCGTCTCGCGACCGAGCAGCTCGATGCTCTCGAACAGGCCCGGGGACACCTTCGACCCCGTGACCGCGACGCGGACCGGCTGGAAGGCCTGACGCGGCTTCAGGCCGAGCCGGTCGGCCGCCGCGCGCAACGCCGCTTCGATCGCCGCTGCGTCGAAGGGCTCGAGCGAGGCGAGCGCCTCGTCGGCGGAGGCGAGCATCGGCGAGCCGCCGTCGAGGTCGGCCGCCGGGAGCTCCACGTCGTGGAAGAAGAAGCCCGCGAAGCCCGGGAACTCCGACAGCTTCGCGATCTTCTCCTGCACGAGCGGCGCGGCGCGCGCGACGAGCTCGGCGTCCCAGTCGTAGCCGTTCTCGCCGAGCCAGAGCAGGAGCCGGTGCGCGAAGTCGTCGGGCTGGAGCTCGCGCAGGTAGACGCCGTTCATCCAGTCGAGCTTCTGGTAGTCGAACTGCGACGGGCTGGAGCTGACGCGCTCAAGCGAGAAGCGCTCGATCAGCTCGTCCTGCCGCATCAGCGTCGTCTCGCCGTCGGGCGCCCAGCCCAGCAGAGCGAGGAAGTTGAGCATCGTCTCGGGGAGGTAGCCCGCGCCGCGGAACTCCTCGACCGCCTGCGCGCCGTGCCGCTTGGACAGCTTCTTGCCGTCCATCCCGAAGATCATCGGGACGTGCGCGTAGACGGGGACGTCGGCCCCGATCGCGCGGAGGATGTTGATCTGCCCGGGCGTGTTCGGGATGTGGTCGTCGCCGCGTATCACGTGCGTGATCCCGTCCCAGACGTCCTCCATCGGCGAGGCGAAGTTGTAGGTCGGTCGCCCGTCGGAGCGGGCGAGCACGACGTCGTGGAGCTTCTCGTTCGGGTACTCAATCCGGCCGCGGACGACGTCGTCCCACGCGGTCGTGCCCTCGTCCGGCATGCGGAACCGGATCGCGCCGTCGTCCTCGTACGCCTTGCCGGCCTCGAGCAGGTCCTGCGCGACGCGGCGGCAGTCCTCCATCCGGTCGAGCTGGAACGTGTGCGGCCCGTCCCAGTCGAGACCGAGCCAGCGCAGCGAGTCCTGGATCTGGTCGACGGCCTCCGCGACCTCGCGCGAGGTGTCGGTGTTCTCGATCCGGAGCCGGAACTCCCCGCCCTCGTGGCGCGCGAAGAGCCAGTTGAACAGCGCCGTGCGCGCGGTGCCGATGTGGAGGAGCCCGGTCGGGCTCGGCGCGATGCGGACGCGGACGGGCATGTGGATAGCGTAGGCAGCGATGCTGATCGGCGCGCACATCTCCTCCGCGGGCGGGATCGACAAGGCGATCGACCGCGCCGTCGAGATGGACGCCGACTCGGTGCAGGTCTTCACGCAGAGCCCGCGCACGTGGCGGCCGACGAACCACGACCCCGCCAGCTTCGAGCGTTTCCGGGAGAAGCGCGCCGACGCGGGGATCGGCGGCGTCCTCTGCCACGCGCTCTACCTGTGCAACCTCGCGACGCCCGACGACGCCGTGTTCGAGAAGTCGGTCGCCGCGATCGCGAACACGATGGAAGTGGCGTGCAGGATCGGTGCGGACGGAGTCGTGTTCCACGTCGGGTCGCACCTCGGCAGCGGCTTCGAGGCCGGGCTCGAGCGCGTCCTGCCGGCGATGGAGCTGCTGCTCCGGCTCTGCTCCGACGAGACGTGGCTGCTGATGGAGAACTCCGCCGGGGCCGGCGGCACGATCGGTCGCTCGATCGACGAGCTCGCGACGCTCTGGGAGCGGCTCGACCGGCATCCGCGCCTCGGCGTGTGCCTCGACTCGTGCCACCTCTGGGTGTCCGGGGTCGACGTGACCGACCCCGCGGCGCTCGACGCCTGCCTGGACGAGCTCGACTCCTCCGTCGGCCTCGACCGGCTGCGCGCGTTGCACGTGAACGACGCGGCGGCGCCGTTCGCCTCGAACCGCGACCGGCACGCCAACATCCTCGAGGGGGAGCTCGGCGAGCGGCTCGGCGTCTTCCTCTCGAACCCGCGCCTGGAGGGGCTGCCCGCGGTGCTCGAGACGGCCGGTCCGGAGAACCGCGGCCCCGATGCGAACGAGATCCGCAAGACGAAGGAGCTTCGGGAGCGCTGGCTGGGCTGAGCCGGGATCGCTACCGCTGGGTCGTGCTCGCCGCCGGAACGCTCGCGCAGGCGAGCTTCTCGGCGTCTTCCGTGGGGCTGCCGGCACTCGGCCCCGCGGTGAAGTCGCACTACGGATTGACGCTCGGCCAGACCGGCGTCGTGCTCGGGGCGATCGGGATCGGGATGCTGTTCACGCTCCTGCCGTGGGGGCTGGTCGCCGACCGGGTCGACGAGCGCTGGGTGATCGCTACGGGCCTCACCGGCGCGGGCGCGCTGCTCGCCGTGGCCGCCACGACCCAGACCTTCGCAGCCGTCACGGGCGCCCTCGTCGCGGTCGGGGCGCTCGGGGCGAGCGTGAACGCCGCGAGCGGCCGGGCGATCATGACCTGGTTTCCCTCCACCGAGCTCGGCATGGCGCTCGGGATCCGGCAGACGATCCCGATCGGCGGGGCGATCGCAGCGGCGGTCCTCCCCTCGTTCGCGTCTGCGGGCGGCACCCGGCTCGCGTTCCTCTTCCTTGCGGCCGCGTGCTTCGTCGGAGCGTTGGCCGCCGCGACGTTCATCCGGAGCGGCGCAAGAGCCGAGCCCCGGGTCGGTGAGGTCTCTCGCCCTCTCCGGGATACGCGGATGTGGCTGCTCGGCACGGGCACGGGCCTCTATCTCGTGGCTCAGATCGCGCTCACGGGCTTCGTGGTGCTCTTCCTGCACGACCACCGGCACGTGTCCAAGGAGGGCGCCGGCGCGGTGCTGGCCGTGATCTACGTCCTTGCCATCGCGGCCCGCATCGGCTCGGGCCGGATCTCGGACCGGCTCGGCAGCCGTCTCCGTCCGCTGCGCACGATCGGGATCGCGCTCGCGCTGTCCACCGCGTGCGTGGCCGTCGCCACGGAGGCTCCGCTTCCGCTCGTCGTCACGGCCTTCGTCGTCGCCGGGGTGCTCAGCATGTCGTGGAACGGACTCTCGTACGCCTCTGCCGCCGAGATGGCCGGCTCGGCACGCACCGGAGCCGCGCTCGGCTTCCAGCAGACGCTGCTCGGCGTCATCGTCGCCGGCGCGCCGGCCGTCGTCGCCGTCGTCGCCGGGCACAGCTGGCGACTTGCGTTCTTCCTCGCCGCCGCCGGCCCGGCTGCAGGCGTCCTCGTCCTCCGCCGGCTTGGCGAGCCGGAGGCTAGGAGACTCGCGCGAACACCCGGAACGTCGGCGACCCTGCCGGCAGCTCGCCGAACTCCGGATTGACGCACCCGAGCTCGGTCTCCCGGTGCGCGAACGTCGACTGCACCGTCGCCTCGCACATCGGCAGCGGCCCCCGCAGCGCGCGCACCGCGCCGAATCCCTCCCGCGTCCGCTCCGCCGCGACGAGCATCCCGACGTCGATCTCCGTCTCGAACACCCGCTGCAGGCAGCCCATGTAGGTGTGCCCGTGCTCCTCGTACGCGTAGACGAAGGGACACGACCGCTCGAGGCACGCGGCCGGGTAGACGACCTTTTCGCAATGGACTGCGCAGCGCCGGCACTCCGACTCGTCCTGCGGATGCAGGGGGAGCGTCGCGGTCGCTTGCTCGGGTGTCATGACCTCATTGTTCGCGTGGATGCGGAGCTGCGCAAGACTTGACAGCGCGCCGCGATCGAGCTAGGCGCCCGGGTGGGGCCGGGAGCGGCCACGGCGAGGCTCGTTAGGGTAGGTCGCCGTGCTCCGCCCGCTCCTGTGGGGGTCGCTCCTCCTCGCACCCGCCACGATCGCGGTGGACAAGCTCACCGGAGCCGGCGACGTCGCGCTCTTCGTGCTCGCCGCCGCGGCGCTGGTCCCGCTCGCGTGGCTGATCGGCGAGGCGACCGAGCACGCCGCGGAGCACACGGGCCCGGGCATCGGCGGCTTCCTCAACGCGAGCTTCGGCAACGCGCCCGAGCTGATCGTCGCGCTCTTCGCGGTCGGCGCGAACCTGCCGGTCGTCGTCCGCGGCTCCCTGTCCGGGAGCGTCATCTCGAACCTGCTGCTCGTGTACGGCGTGACGCAGATGGTGGGCCCGGACGGAGCGCGGATCGACCGGCGCTCGCTGCTCGTCCAGACCGGCCTGGTCGGGATCGCCGTCGCGGCCTTCACCGTCCCCGCCGTGATCGGCTACACGGGGGCGTCGGAGCGCCACGCCGTGGTGGTCGCCTCGGTGCCCGTCGCGATCGGCCTCCTGCTCCTCTACCTGGCCGTCGTCGGCCGCAACCTGCGCCGGCACCGGGAGCACGAGCGGGAGCGCGAGGAGCCGGGCGAGGGCACCTGGCCGCTCTGGGCGGCGCTCGTGGCCCTGGGCGCGGCGACGGGTGCGACCGCTTGGGTGAGCGAGATCCTCGTCCACTCGCTGCACTCGTTCGCGAAAGCGGTCGGGCTGAGCGAGTTCTTCATCTCCGTCGTGATCGTGGCGATCGTCGGCAACGCCGCCGAGCACGGAGGCGCGATCCTGATCGCGCGCGCCGGCAAGATGCGCCTCGCCACGGAGATCGCGATCTCCTCGAGCGCCCAGGTCGCGCTGCTCGTGGTCCCCGTCGTCGTGCTGCTCTCGCTGCTGTTCGCGAACCCTCTTCCCCTGGCGTTTCGCTGGAGCGAGCTGGTCGCGATGGCAGGCGCAACGCTGCTCGTCGCGGCGACCGTCTGGGACGGCCGCTCGCGCCGTCGGGAGGGCGCATTCCTCGTTGCGGCGTACGGCGCGGCGGTGCTCGGCTTCCTGCTGGGCGGAGGCCGATAGTACGGTTTACCCCACTACCGGTCCGCGACGACTTCGACTAGCGTGGTCGCCATGGCCGTGAGGGAAGAGTCGCAGGACAGCGTCGCCGTGCCCGCGAACGCCGCAGTCGAGGCGCGGGACCTGACGCGCCGCTACGGCGAGGGCGAGACCGCCGTCGAGGCGCTGCGCGGCGTCGACCTCGACGTGCGCTCCGGCGAGCTCGTGGCCGTCATGGGCCCATCCGGGTCCGGCAAGTCGACGCTGATGCACATCCTCGCCGGGCTCGACAAGCCCACCTCCGGGACGGTGATGATCGCCGGCACCGAGATCACGCGGCTCGACGACTCCCAGCTCACGAAGCTCCGGCGCGAGCACATCGGCTTCGTCTTCCAGTTCTTCAACCTCCTGCCCATGCTCGACGCGGAGGAGAACGTCATCCTGCCGCTCTCGATCTCCGGCCAGAAGCCCGACCGTGCGTGGCTCGACCAGCTGCTCTCGCAGATGGGCCTCGCCGACCGGCGCAGCCACCGGCCGTCCGAGCTCTCGGGTGGACAGCAGCAGCGCGTCGCGATCGCGCGCTCGCTCGTCACGCGGCCGACGATCCTCTTCGCCGACGAGCCGACCGGGAACCTCGACTCGAAGACGGCAGGAGAGATCCTCGACCTGATGCGCGCCTCGACCGACTCGTACGGCCAGACGACCGTCATGGTCACGCACGAGGCGCGCTCGGCGGCGATCGCCGACCGGATCCTCTTCCTCGAGGACGGACTGATCGTGAAGGAACTGCACGGCGCGACCCAGCAGGACGTGCTCGCCGTGATGAACTCGCTCACATGATCCGCGTCGCACTGAGAGGCATGATGCGGCGGAAGCTGCGCACGCTGCTGACCGCGATCGCGATCGTGCTCGGCGTTGCGCTGATCACCGGCACGTACGTCCTCACCGACTCGATCAAGGGCGCGTTCGGGGGGATCTTCACCTCGGTCTACCGGGGCACCGACGCGACCGTGACGGGCAAGTCCGCGTTCGACCTGAGCGGCAGCGGCACGACGACGGCGCCGCCGTTCGACCAGTCGCTGCTGCCGGTCATCCGCAACCTCCCGGACGTCGCCGACGCGGTCGGCGGCGTCGGCGGCAGCGCGCACCTCGTCCTCGACGGCAAGGTCGTGCACTTCGGGGGCGCGCCGAACCTCGGCTTCAGCGTCGATCCCACGCAGCCCGAGCTCAACACACTCACGCTGGTGGACGGGAAGTGGCCGGGACAGAACCAGGTGGTGATCGACGAGGCGACCGCGCACAAGAAGGACCTTCAGGTCGGGCAGTCGATCGGTGTGCAGGCGAACGGGCCGACGCTCCCGATGCGGATCTCCGGCCTGGTGCACTTCGGCGGCGCATCCAGCCTCGGCGGCGCGACCCTGTCGGGCTTCAACCTGCCGACGGCGCAGCGGCTCTTCCAGCGCGTCGGGAAGCTGGACCAGATCCGCGCGAAGGCGAAGCCCGGCGTGACGCCCGCGCGCCTCGCGGCCGAGATCCGCAACGTCCTGCCGGCGGGGACTCAGGTGCGGACCGGGCAGGGGCAGGCCAAGGAGGACGCGAAGGACACCGAGAGCTTCCTCAACTTCCTCCAGGATTTCCTGCTGGCGTTCGGCGGGATCGCTCTGTTCGTCGGCTCCTTCGTGATTGCGAACTCGCTGTCGATCACGATCGCGCAGCGGACGCGCGAGCTCGCGACGCTGCGCACGCTCGGCGCCACGCGACGCCAAGTGCGGCGCTCGATCGTCATCGAGGGCTTCGCGATCGGCACGCTCGCCTCGGTGATCGGGATCTTCGTCGGCCTCGGGCTCGGCGTCGGCCTCTTCAAGCTGTTCGACGCGGTGGGCTTCACGTTGCCGAACAACGGTCTCGTCCTGCACCAGCGGACCGTGATCGTCGCGCTGATCGTCGGCATCTTCGTCACCGTTCTCGCGAGCCTCCGCCCCGCGGTCCGTGCGACGCGGGTGCCGCCGATCGCAGCCGTGCGCGAGGGGTCCCACCTGCCGCCCGGCCGATTTGCCCGGTACCGGCCGGTCGGCTCGGCGCTGCTCACCGCGCTCGGCTTCGGGCTGCTGATCTACGGACTGTTCCGCAGCGGCCTCGGCACGAAGGGTGTCCTGCTCTTCATGGGCGTTGGGACGCTGCTGATCTTCGTGGGCGTCTCGCTTCTCGCCGCCCGGTTCACGCGCCCGCTCGCCTGGGCCCTCGGCGCCCCGGCCAGCAGGTTCGGCGGCGCGGCCGGCGCGCTTGCCCGCGACAACGCGCGGCGTAACCCGCAGCGGACCGCCTCCACCGCCTCCGCCCTGATGATCGGCCTCGCGCTCGTGACGCTCGTCGCCGTGATCGCGGCCGGGATCACGAAGAGCTTCCGTGGCGCAGTCGACGACCTCTGGATCAGCGGCTATGCGATCACCGCCCAGAACAACTTCGACCCGATCCCGATCGCCGCCGGCGACGCGGCGGCCAAGACGCCCGGCGTCCAGGCGATCGCGAACGTGCGCGGCGGCGATGCGGAGATCTTCGGGTCGGTGCACCAGGCGACCGCGGTGAATCCGGGCGGCGCCGAGATCTTCAACATCAACTGGCTCCACGGCGGAAGCAACGCCGTGATCGCCAACCTCGGCGCGAACGGCGCCTTCGTGGACGACGGGTTCGCCAAGGATCACAACCTGACGATCGGCTCGCCGCTGAAGCTGACGGCCCCCACCGGCCAGAGCGTCGAGCTGCGCGTGAAAGGCATCTTCAAGCCGCCGACGGGAGGCTCCCCGTTCGGGCCGGTGACGATCTCCGACAAGACCTGGGACGGGATCTACGACGCGCCGCAGAACCTCTACTCGTTCGTCCGCATGAAGACGGGCGAGACCGACGCGAACAAGGCAGCGCTGGAGCAGCAGCTCAAGGGGTTCCCGAACGCGAAGGTGCAGACGAAGCACGAGTTCATCGACAACCAGATCAGCGGGCTGAACGCGATCCTCAACGTCCTCTACGTCCTGCTCGCCCTGTCCGTCGTGGTGAGCCTCTTCGGGATCATCAACACGCTCGTGCTCACGGTGTTCGAGCGGACGCGTGAGATCGGGATGCTGCGCGCCGTCGGGATGACGCGGCGGCAGGTGCGGCGCATGATCCGGGCCGAGAGCGTGATCACCGCGCTGATGGGCGGCGTGATCGGGATCCTGCTCGGCCTCGTGCTCGGCGGCCTGCTGGCCGCCCGCGTGGACTTCATCGTCTTCGCGCTCCCGTGGGGACAGGTGATCGTGTTCGCGATCGCCGCCATCGTGGTGGGGTTGCTCGCAGCGATCTTCCCCGCGCGCCGCGCCGGGAAGCTGAACGTCCTCGAGGCGCTCCAGTACGAGTAGGTGGACGACCGGCGGCTGATCGAGGAGGGGCTCGCCGGCCGACTCTCCCCGGACAGCCCGGAGTTCGAGCGCTTCGTCGAGATCACCGCGCGGCGGCCGAGCGGAGACGCCGGCGCGGCCCACTATCGCGACCCGAAGGAGCACGAGGGGTCGTTCGTCCTCGCGCTCGACGCGCTCGACCTGACCGCGGACGACCGGCTGCTCGAGCTCTGCTTCGGCGGCGGCCAGCTGCTCGAGCGCGCGCTCGAGATCGTGCCGAGCGCCGCCGGCATCGACCACAGCCCGGACATGCTCGCCCTCGCGCGCGAGCGCAACGCCGACGCGGTCTCGGGCGGGCGCCTCGAGCTCGTCCGGGGCGACGTCCGCGAGCTGCCCTGGCGGGACGGCGAGTTCACCTGCGCGGCGTGCCTGAACGCGTTCTTCTTCATCGAGCGTCCGGAGGCGTTCCTGGCGGAAGTGCGGCGCGTACTCGCTCCAGGCGGGCGTTTCGTGCTCGTGACCGCGGTTCGTGCAGCGGCGTGGAACGGCCCGTGGGCCGCTGCATTGCTGACCTACGAGCCCGACGCCGTGCGCTCGATGCTGCTGGGCGCCGGCTTCGCCGAGGCGAGGGTGGACGAGAGCAGCGGCCAGCAGCTCGCGGTCGCGCGTACCTGAACGAGCGGCTCAGCCCTAGGGCAGCCAGTCCTCGCCGCAGCGCACACGTGTCGGGTGCGGGAAGCGAGCGTACGCCTCCGCCGGCTTCGTGGTCGGCGTGGCGACACCTACTCCGTGGCGAAGAGTGGCCGGATCGACGACGTAGTCGAGTCCCTTCCGGCCGCCGCGCCCGCCGCAGGCGAGAACCAGCGACGGTCCGTCGCCGGCGCCCACGATGATGTGCGCCGTGCCGCCGGGGCAGTGGAAGAAGTCCCACGCCGCCAGGAGCCGCTCCTCGCCTTCGACGAACAGCAGGCACTCGCCGGCGAGCACCAGGAAGCCCTCCTGGTGCCGTTCGCGGTGATAGAGGCCCATCGGCTGTCCGGGTAGGAGCCGGTTCAGGTTGATCCCGAGCTGCCGGAACGGCCGCTTTCCCTCGAAGTCGCAGTTCAGCCCCAGCGGACCCCAGTCGCGCCAGCGGCTCTCGGCCGCGTTGACGACGAACCAGCCTTCGCCGTCCGGCGCGAGCCCGAAGCGCGTCTCGCGGAGCGATGCCTCTCGAACGCCGATGGGACGGAGCCTACTGCGGGTAGATGCGATACCCGGGGAAGGTGCGGTGCCGGTACGAGCGGTAGAACTCCTCGCTTCCCGTTCCCGCAAGCAGGTCGAGCCGTCGCGCGCCGGAGCGGGCGAACACGTGGTCGACGAGAGCCCGCCCGATCCCCTGCCTACGCATGCGCTCGGAGACCGCAAGCGCCGCGAGATACGCATCGATCTCACCGTCGGTGAGGAGATAGGCGAAGCCGACGACGGCGCCTTCCTCCAGAGCGACGGCGGAGACGACGCCGGGCGCGGTCAGCGCACGAGCGGCGCGGCTCGGGTCGGCCGCCAACGTCGGCCAGCCCTCCGCTTCGCACAGCTCGAGGACCTCCGGCAGATGCTCGGCGGCAAAGGGAACGAGCTCGAGGCTCATTCGGGCGCGCGCCACGGACCGGGCTCGCGCGTGACCGGGTACCCCGCCCAGACCATTCGCGCCACGGATCCGTCCGGCTCGCGCTCGATCCGCAGCGCCTCGCCGTGCTCCGGCCCCGAGACCGTGCGCCAACGGTCGTCGGTCTCGCGCTCGAAGACGGCGGATGGCTCCCAGTCCTGCATCCCGTCGTAGCGGGCCTCGAGCTTCCCCTCGCGCCAGCGGAAGACGAGCCGCGCCGCCTCGATGAACCAGATCCCGAGCATGGGCGCCACGTCGTCGGGCGGAGGCTCACGGACGCGCCAGGACTCCGGCGCGACCGGCCACTCGTCGAGGGTCGTCGCCACGAGCGCGGCCCCGAGATCGCCGAGCCCCGCCTCGCTCTCGTTGGTGAGCGCGGCGGCCACGACCTTCTCCTTCGCCGAGAAGAAGAGCTGCGCGATGAAGCCGGGCATCGAGCCGCCGTGGCCGGCGAGGATCCGATCGCCGTCGCGGCGCAGTGCGAGGCCGAGCCCGTAACCGGCCAGCCAGCGCTCGTGGTCGGTGATCGTCTGCACCGTCCGCATCTCCTCGGCGCTCTTCCCGGCGAGGATGGAATCGTCCGGATCGGAGAGGAAGGCGCCCCAGCGGCAGATGTCGGCCGCCGTCCCCCAGATCTGGCCCGCGGACGCCCACGCGCCGGTCTCCACGTCGACCGTGTCCCACACACCGTCGGCGTACGGCTGCGCGAGGTAGCCCTTCGCCGCCGGCGCCTCCGCGTCGAAGCTCACGCGCGTCAGCCCGACGGGCTCGAACAGACGCTCGCGGACATAGTCCTTGTACGGCCTGCCCGAGACGCGCTCGACGACGATGCCGAGCAGCGCGTAGGCGAGGTTGGAGTAATGGAACCGCGCGCCGGACGGGAGCACGAGCTCGGCCTGCTCGAGCGTCTCGAGCAGCTTGTCGGGCGGCGCGAACCGCAGCGTGAGCCACGAGTCGTCCTGCGTCTCGCGCTGGAGGCCCGACGCGTGCGAGAGGAGCCGGCGGATGGACGGCCGATGCGCCGCCCCTTCGACGTGCTTGTCGAGCGTGTCCTCGAGGTCGAGCTTCCCCGCGTCGCGGAGCTGCATGATCGCCGCCGCGGTGAACGTCTTCGTGATCGAGCCGCCGCGGTACTGCGTGTCCGGCGTCGCCTCGGCGTCGGACTCGACGTCGGCCACGCCGACCGCCGTCTCCCAGACGAGCTCGCCGTCGCGCATCACGGCGGCCGCGATGCTGGGCATCCGCTTCTCGCGCTGCTCGCACCGCACCAGCCGGTCGAGGCGCGCGGACAGCCGCTCGGGCGTCTGGGTTTCACGCATGGACGGACAGCACCTCCTGCATTCGCTCGATCGCCTGGTCGATCTCCTCGTCGCCGACGTCCAGATGCGTGACCGCGCGCAGCCAGCCGGGCCGGAGGCCGCCCACGCCGACGCCCCGCTCCGCCAGCCGCTCGCGCAGGTCGCCCTCGCTGGGGATCGGGACGAAGTTCGTCTCGACCGCGGCGGGATCGATCCCGATCCCCTTCGCCAGCCGCTTCGCGCGGGCGTGGTCGTCGGCGAGCCGCTCGACGTGGTGGTCGAGGGCGTAGAGCATCGCCGCCGCTGCGATGCCGGACTGGCGCAGCGCGCCGCCGAAGAGGAACTTGCTTCCCCACGCGCGCTCGAGCGTCTCCGCCGGGCCGGCGAGGATCGCACCGAACGGGCAGCCGAGCCCCTTGGAGAAGCAGATCGTGACCGTGTCCGCGAGCGCGCTCCACGCCGAGGGCTCGACCCCCGCGGCGACGGACGCGCTGAAGAGGCGTGCGCCGTCGAGGTGGACGGCGGCGCCTCGCGCGCGCGCAGCGTCGACCGCGGCGCGGAACTCGTCCAGCGGCCAGATCCTGCCGCCGGAGCTGCGATGCGTGTTCTCGAGCACGAGCACGCTGCCCGGCCCGAGCTCGGAGACCTCCGCGATCTGCTGGGGCGTGGGCCGCCCCGCCTCCGCGACCAGGCCCTGCATGACGAGGCCGGAGTGGATCGCAGGCCCTCCCCACTCGTAGATCAGGACGTGCGTCCGCTCCTCGGCGACGACCTTGCAGCCGGGGCGGCTGAGCGCGCGGAGCGCGGCCTGGTTCGCCATCGTCGCCGTCGGAAAGAACAGTGCTGCCTCGTGCCCGAGCAGCTCGGCCATCCGGCGCTGCAGCTCGTTCGTCGTCGGATCCTCGCGCACCTGCTCGTCCCCGACCTCGGCGGCGGCCATCGCTGCGAGCATCCCCGGCGTCGGCTTCGTGACGGTGTCGGAGCGCAGGTCGATCACGACGGAGGACGCTACCGTAGCCCGATGGACCTGGACCTCCTCGAACGGATGCTGCGCGAGCGCGGCGAGCCGGCGTTCCGCGCCCGCCAGGTGTGGGAGTGGACGGCCCGCGGCGCCGCCGGCTACGACGCGATGACGAACCTCCCGCTCGTCCTGCGCGAGGAGCTCGCTTCGGCTGTGAGGTTTTCCACCCTGGAAGTCGAAACTGCGCGCGAGTCGCGCGACGGCACAGTGAAGACGCTCTTCCGCACCGCCGACGGCCACCCGGTCGAGGCGGTGCTGATGCGCTACCGCGACGGCCGGCGCTCGCTCTGCCTCTCCTCGCAGTCGGGCTGCCCGCTCACGTGCACGTTCTGCGCGACCGGCGCGATGACGTTCGGACGCAATCTCACAGTGTCGGAGATCCTCGACCAGGCGCTCCACTTCCGGCGCCTGACCGAGGTCGACCATGCGGTCTTCATGGGGATGGGCGAGCCGATGCTCAACCTCGACCAGGTGCTCGCCGCCGCGCGGCGGCTGCCGGACCTCGGGATCACGCACCGGCGGACGACGATCTCCACGGTCGGCTGGCTCCCGGGCCTGACGCGCTTCGTGGACGAGGTGGACGAGCCGATCCGGCTAGCCCTGTCGCTCCACGCGCCCGACGACGCGCTGCGGTCGCGGATCATGCCGGTGAACGAGCGCTACCCGATCGCGGACGTGGTCGCCGAGTGCCGGCGGCACGCGACCGCGACGAACCGCCGTGTCTTCGTGGAGTACGTGATGCTCGCGGGCGTGAACGACGCGCCCGAGCAGGGGCGCGCGCTCGCCGAGCTCCTCGGTCGCGACCACTTCAAGGTCAACCTCATCCCGTACAACCCGTGGGCTGCAAGCGTCGGCGGCAAAGCCGCCGACGCGCGGCCGAATACCCCGCCTACGGCGGCGGGTGGGCTCTACGACGGCTCGTCGCGCGAGCGGATCGCGGCCTTCAGGCACGAGCTCGAGCGCGCCCGGGTTCCCGTCACCGTCCGGCTCACGCGCGGGCGCGACATCGAGGCCGCGTGCGGCCAGCTCGCCGCGGCGCCGCGCGTCAGACGCCGCTCGGCGACTGCGTCGCAGCCGGCGCCGGCTCGGCGTCGGGCTGCGGGTGGTCCTCGAAGCCGTACCTGACGACCGGCTGCTTCGCCGCGCGCACCTCGTCCAGCCGCTCGACCGGGCGCTGGTGCGGTGCCTCCTTCAGCAGCGCCGGCTCCTCGGCCGCCTCGCGCGCGATTGCGAGCATGGCGTCGCAGAACGCGTCGAGCGTCTCCTTCGCCTCGGTCTCCGTCGGCTCGACCATGAGCGCCTCGGGGACGATCAGCGGGAAGTAGATCGTCGGCGGGTGGAAGCCGTAGTCCATCAGCCGCTTGGCGACGTCGAGCGCGGTGCAGCCGTGCTGCTTCTTCAGGGTCCTCGCGGAGACCACGAACTCGTGCATGCAGAGACGGTCGAACGGCAGGTCGTAGGCGTCCTTCAGCCGTGCGAGGACGTAGTTCGCGTTCAGGACGGCGGCCTCGGACATCTCGCGCAGCCGCGGGCCCCACATCCGGATGTACGCGTACGAGCGGACGAAGACCCCGAACGGCCCGGTGAAGCCGCGCACCTTGCCGATCGTCTGCGGCCGGTCGAAGTCCAGGCCGAAGCCGCCGTCGTCGCGCCGCACGACCGCGGGCACCGGCAGGAACGGCTCGAGCATGTCGCGCACCGCGATCGGGCCGCCGCCCGGGCCGCCGCCGCCGTGCGGCTGCGAGAACGTCTTGTGCAGGTTGATGTGGACGATGTCGAAGCCCATGTCGCCCGGCCGGGAGATCCCGCACACGGCGTTCAGGTTCGCGCCGTCGTAGTACATGAGCGCGCCGGCGCCGTGGAAGATGTGCTCGATCTCCTCGATGTTCTCGTCGAAGAGGCCGAGCGTCGACGGGTTCGTGAGCATCAGCGCCGCGGTGTGCTCGTCCACCTTGCCGCGGAGGTCCTCGACGTCGATGTTCCCGCGCGCGTCGGTGCGAACCGGCGTCAGCTCGTACCCCGCCATCGTCACCGAAGCCGGGTTCGTGCCGTGCGCGGTGTCGGGGATCACGACCTTGCGGCGCTGTTCGCCCTCGCCGCGCGCAGCGAAGTACGCCCGGACGATCAGGAGCCCGGTCAGCTCCCCCTGTGAGCCCGCTGCGGGCTGGAGCGACACGCCGTCGAGCCCGGTCACCTCGGCGAGGATCTCCTGCAGCCGCCACATCAGCTCGAGTGCGCCCTGAGCCCCGTCCTCCTCCTGCAGCGGGTGCAGCCGCGCGAACCCGGGCAGCGCGGCGAGGCGCTCGTTGATCCGCGGGTTGTACTTCATCGTGCAGGAGCCGAGCGGATAGAAGCCCGTGTCGACGCCGAAGTTCCGCGTCGAGAGCTCGGTGAAGTGGCGGACGAGCTCGAACTCCGGCACTTCGGGCAGGCGCGGGGGAGCGCTCCGGCGGAGCTCTACGGGGAGCTCGGGCGGCTGCGGCAGGATCTCGTGGCGCGGCAGCGCCGACGCGCGGCGGCCCGGCTGCGACTTCTCGTAGATCAGCTTCATCCGGCCACCTCGGCGAGGACGTCCGCGAGCCGGTCGATCTCCTCGGGCGTCCTGCGCTCAGTGACCGCCACGAGCAGGACGTCGTCCATCCCCCCGTAGTCGCGGCCGAGCGCGTAGCCGGGATGCACGCCGCGCTCCCGCGCCGCCGCGACGACCTCGCGCGCGTTCCGTCCGACGCGGACGGCAAACTCCTTGAACGTTGTCTGACCTGCGAACGCAACCTCGAGTCCCGCGCTCTCCTCGAGTCGCTGCTTCGCGTACGCGACAAGCGACAGGCAGGTCTCCCCCAGCTCCTTCAGTCCCTGCGGCCCCAGCCATGTGAGGTAGACGAGCCCGCCCAGCGCGAGGAGCGTCTGGTTCGTGGTGATGTTCGAGGTGGCCTTCTCCCGCCGGATGTGCTGCTCGCGGGTCTGCAGGGTGAGGACATAGCCGCGCTCGCCCGCGGTGTCTACCGTCTCGCCGACGATGCGGCCCGGCATGCGCCGGATGAATTCCTTGCGCGCCGCCAGGAAGCCGTAGTGCGGGCCGCCGAAGGACGGGAAGTTCCCGGCCGCCTGTCCCTCCCCCACCGCGAGCGCCGCACCGTAGCGTCCCGGGGCCTCGAGCACGCCGAGCGAGAGCAGGTCGACGTGAGCCACCGGCAGGGCACCGGCGTCGGCCGCTCTCGCGACGAGCTCGGGCGCCGGCTCGAGGCAGCCGAAGAAGTTCGGCTGCTGGAAGATGACCGCCGCTGCATCCGCGGCCGCCTCCTCGAGCTCGTCGGGATCGGTCGTCCCGTTCCGGTGCGGCACCTCGACGATCTCGAGCCCGAACCCGACGGCGAACGTCTTCACGACCTGCCGCACCTGCGGATTCGTCGCCTCGGTCACGACGACCTTGCTGCGGCCGGTCGCCTGCTTCGCGACGAAGCACGCGTCCGCGGCGACGCTCGTCCCGTCGTAGCCCGACGCGTTCGAGACGTCCATCCCGGTCAGCTCGCAGACGGCGGTCTGGTACTCGAAGATCGCCTGTAACACGCCCTGGCTCATCTCCGGCTGGTACGGCGTGTAGGCCGTCAGCAGCTCGCCCCGCTGGAGGACGGCGTCGACGACCGCAGGCACGTAGTGGTCGTAGATGCCCGCGCCGAGGAAGGAGAGCTCCCGGCTCGCGTCGGCGTTCCGCTCCGCCAGCTCGGCGACGTGCGCGAACAGCTCCTGTTCCGAGAGCGCACGCTCGAGCTCGAGCTCCCGCCCCAGACGCACCGCCTGCGGTAGGTCGCGGAAGAGCTCGTCGACGCTGCCGACGCCGACGGCCTCGAGCATCTCCTCCCTGTCGGAGTCGGTGAGTGCGAGAAACGGATGCGTCATGCCCGCTCCCGGCGCCGGCACAGGCGCCTCCGCTCCTTGGTGAGCTCCGTCGAGCCTACGCTCACTGGTCTGCGAGCACCTGCCGGTACCCGCCGGCGTCGAGGAGAGCGTCGGCCTCGGCGGGGTCCGCGAGGCGGATGCGGATGAGCCAGCCGTGGCCATACGGATCCTCGTTCACCGTCTCGGGCGCGTCCACCACCGCCTGGTTGACCTCGAGCACCTCCCCGGAGAGCGGCGCGATCACGTCCGACACGGCCTTGACCGACTCGACCTCTCCGTAGGCCTGGTCCTTCGTCACGCTCGCGCCCACCTCGGGCGGCTCGAAGTGGACGAGCTCGCCCAGCGCGTCGCCGGCGAACCACGTGATCCCGAGCACGGCCTCGTCGCCCTCGATGCGCGCCCAGTCGTGCTCCTCGTGGTACTTCAGCTCCTCGGGATAGCTCTCGGCCGCTGCCACTCAGTCCTCCCTCTTGTAGATCGGCTTCTTGACGACGCGTGCCCGCCGCGGGCGCCCGCGAACGTCGATGGTCAGCTCGGTCCCGGCCTTCGCCCGGGCGGAGGGCACGTACCCCATGCCGATCCCCACCTCGAGCATCGGCGAGTGCGAGCCCGACGTGACCTCTCCGCCTCCGTCGATCGGCATGCCCTGCCGGGGTATCGCCTTCTCCTCCATCACGAAGGGGACGAGCCGGCGTTCGGGCCCGTCGGCCTTGACCCCCCGGAGGACCTCGACGCCCTCGAACTCCTTGTCGAGCGCGCAGGCCCAGCCGAGGCCCGCGGAGATCGCGTCGGTGTCGGGCCCGATGTCGTTGCCGTGGAGCGGGTAGCAGACCTCGAGGCGCAACGTGTCGCGGGCGCCGAGGCCGCAGGGCACGGCGCCTCGGTCGAGCACCGCGTCCCAGAGCCGGACGGCGTCCTCCACCATGCACAGGAGCTCGCAGCCGTCCTCGCCGGTGTAACCCGTGCGGTTGACCATCACCTCGATCCCATCGAGCGAGGTCTCCGCAAATGTGAACGGCGGCGCCGGCGGCAGCCCGAGCCACTCGATCGCCCGCGGGCCCTGGACGGCAAGGAGCGCCCACTCGTGCGACACGTCGCGGACGTCCGAACCCGGGATCTCCCGCTCCTTCAGCCAGGTGTAGGCGTTCTCGCGGTTCGACGCGTTGACCACGAGCAGGAAGACACACTCGTCGAGCCGATAGACGATCAGGTCGTCGATGATCCCACCGCCCTCGTTCGTCAGCAGCGTGTACTGCGCCTGGCCGGGCGAGATCCGGTCGAGGTCGTTCGAGAGCGCCCCCTGCAGCAGCTCACCGGCGCGCGGGCCCTCCACCTCCAGCTCGCCCATGTGCGAGACGTCGAAGACGCCGGCATCCGTCCGCACCGCACGGTGCTCTTCGATCACACCCGAGTACTGGACGGGCATCTCCCACCCGGCGAACGGCACCATCCGCGCTCCGAGCTCGACGTGCCGATCGTGGAGCGGCGTGTGCTGCAGCATCTGGGCCATGCGCACGGCCGATCCTAGTGCGTTGCCGTGCGTCCCCGGCTCAGTGAAGAACCGCCCTAGAACGGAGCCGCCCCGACTCGTCCAAGACGGGCCGGGGCGGCGGACCGGGTCGTGGGGTTGACTCGGATACGGTCAACCCTGTTGAGGGCACCGAGCGTGTGCCCCGTTTCTACAGGTCCAAACCTGCCGAGATGGAACCCGCGACTCGGAGCTATTCGTTGCGGAGGAACGAGGGCACGTCGAGCCCGTCGCCTTCGCCCTGCTCCTGGCTCCCCGAGGGAACGGAGACGGGCGCCTCGACGCTGCCGCGGCGGCGGCGACGCTGCGCCCCGAAACCCGTCGCGATCACGGTGACGCGCACGTCCTCGCCCATCGTCTCGTCGATCACGGCGCCGAAGATGATGTTCGCGTTGAGGTCGGCGGCGCTGGTCACGACCTCCGCCGCCTCGTTGACCTCGAAGAGCCCGATGTCGGGGCCGCCGGTGATGTTGAGCAGGATCCCGGTCGCTCCCTCGATCGACGACTCCAGCAGCGGCGACGAGACCGCGGCCCTCGCCGCTTCCGCCGCGCGGTTGTCTCCGCTCGCGGTGCCGATCCCCATCAGCGCGGACCCGGCCTCGCGCATGATCGTCCGCACGTCCGCGAAGTCGAGGTTGACGAGCCCCGGGACGGTGATGAGGTCGGTGATGCCCTGCACTCCCTGGCGCAGGACGTCGTCGGCCATGCGGAAGGCGTCGACGACCGAGGTCTGCTTCTCGACCACCTGCAGCAGACGGTCGTTCTCGATCACGATCAGCGTGTCGAGCCGGTCGCGCAGGTTGTCGATTCCCTGGTCCGCCTGCTGCCCGCGCTTCCTGCCCTCGAAGCCGAACGGCTTCGTGACGACGCCCACCGTCAGCGCCCCGAGCTCCCGACCGAGATCGGCCAGGATCGGCGCGCCGCCGGTGCCCGTGCCGCCTCCCTCGCCGGCGGTGACGAAGATCATGTCGGCGCCCTTCAGCGCCTCCTTCAGCTCGTCGCGGCTCTCCTGGGCGGCGGCCTGGCCGACCGCGGGGTCCGCGCCGGCGCCGAGACCGCGCGTCGCGGCCGAGCCGATATGGATCTTCACGTCCGCGTCGCAGACCATCAGCGCCTGGGCGTCCGTGTTCACCGCGATGAACTCGACGCCCGACAACCCGGCGTCGACCATCCGGTTGACGGCGTTGGTACCGCCGCCGCCGACGCCGACGACCTTGATGACCGCGAGGTAGTTTCCGGCCGCGTCCTTGGAACTCATGAGCCTCGAACCTGAACCTTGACTAGAGGATTGGGGCTAACTTCAGCAACAACGCGGCGGAGCGTACGTGCGCACAGGCTCGATGTCAACCGCAGGTGGACGTCTCAACCATCAACCTCTACTTAAGCTTGCCAGTGCCAGGACGAGTGGTGTGCCGGTCCCCGATACGGGTCGGCCCGGGCTGCTCACGTCCAGGAACGCGGTGCCGGACGGGACCGTCGGAAGGGTTCGCTCGGCGACCGCGACCTTGAGCTTCACGTCGGCGCCGTTGCCGAGGACGAGCTCGAGGCCCGAGCGGAGGTGAAAGACGAGCGTGCCGCCCGTGAACGAGGCCGTCGTGACTCGAGCAGCGAAGGAGCCGCTGAGGCCTACAGCCCTGGCGGCCACCGCCGCACCCTGGCCGGCGAGCTGGTCGCCGACCCTGACGGGCGTGTGCGCAGAGACCCAGATCCGCGGCAGCGCCGGGTCGGCGGTCGACGGCAGCGGCTGGATCAGCCGGCCGCGCACCGAGACGAGCCAGCTGTCGGGCCCGCGCCGCAGCACGGCGGCAGGTTGCTCGGGCACGACCGTGATGCGCAGCGTGTGCGGGAAGGCGCGGTCGTAGCTCGCGCGCACGACCGTCGGCAGGGCGTCGACTCTTCGCAGGACGGCCGAGCCGTCGAGACCGACGAGAGGCGACCCGTCCAGCGGGGCTAGCGCCGCGCGCACCTGGCTTGCGATCCGCGGCGAGCCCCCCCGCACCTCGACCCGGTCGACGGCGAACAACGACGTCTCGCGGGCGATCAGGTAGGCCCCGAGCGCGCAGACGAGGATGCCCAGACCGACTGCGAGAGACCGTCGCGTCGGCGCGAGCCGGGCGAGCCACGCCCGCGGATGCAGCTCCGGCAGCCGCAGCCGCCACGGCGACGCCAGCGCTTCCGCGCGCAGCGCAGGGCGAGAGAGACGAGCTTTGACGGCCACGCATCCGAGTTCGGCGCCGGAGCGACCGCTCCTACAGGTCTGGCAGGGCGAGCTCGCCGAGGAACTCGACCTCGTGCTCGAGCCGGACGCCGAACTGCTCGTGCGCCCCTCGACGGGCCTCCGCCATCAGCGCGAGCGCGTCGCTCGTGGCGGCGCCGTCGGCGTTCTCGATGAAGTTCGCGTGCTTCGGCGAGATCCGGGCACCGCCGATCCGGTGGCCCTTCAGCCCGCACGCCTCCAGCATCCGCCCCGCGCTCAGCTCGTGGTCGGGGTTCTTGAACACGCTGCCGAACGTCCGTCGATTCGTAGGCTGCGCTTCCTTGCGGCGCGCGTTGAGCTCCTTCACCTCCGCCTTGATCTCCTCCGGCGGCCGTCGCGTCAGCCGGAGCTCCGCGCGCAGGACGACCTGCCCGTGCCGGAGCTCCGAGTGCCGGTAGCGGAGCCCGAGCTCGGCGGGCGTCAGCCAGCCGCTGCCGCCGGCCGTCGCGACGAGCGCCCGCTCCAGCACGCCTGCGAAGTCGCCGCCGTACGCACCGGCGTTCATCCAGACGCCGCCGCCGATCGTGCCCGGGATCGCGCAGGCGAACTCGAAGCCGCCGAGCCCGGCGGCGCGCGCGCGGTGCAGGGCCACGGCGTTCGTCGTCCCTCCACCGACCCGCAGCACGTCTCCGTTCGCTTCGACGGCCGCGAGCTCACCGCCGAGCCTGAGAACGAGCGCCTCGACCCCCTCGTCGGCCGCGAGGAGGTTCGAGCCGAGCCCGACGACGGCGACGGGCAGGGACCGGTCGGTCGCCCAGCGCAGGAGCTCCTCCACCTCCTCCTCGGACTCCGGACGTGCGAATGCCCGCGCCGGGCCACCGGTGCCGAGGGTCGTGAAGCGGGCGAGCTCGACGCCCTCCTCGACGTTCACGCCAGCGCCTCGAGGATCAGAGGCGCGGCGCGATCGACGTCGCCCGCCCCGAGTGTGAGGATGGTGTCTCCCGCGCGCGCCCAGCCGGCGACGAGGCCCACTGCGCTCTCGAGCGCCGGCGCCCAGCCGATCCGCATGCCGGGCCGGAGCCGCGTGAGCTCCTCGACGATCAGCCGCCC
>DASTZY010000073.1:0-15545 GCA_035764085.1 Gaiellaceae bacterium | reverse complement strand
CGCCGAGCACGGCGACTACCGCGTGGCCACCTCGGTCTTCCCGTCGCTGACGCCGGTCTGTCTGACGTCGATCGCGACGGGCGCCGGGCCGGGCGTCCACCACGTCCCGTCCCTCGTCTGGTGGAGCCGGGAGGAGCGGCGGATCGTGGAGTACGGCTCTTCCTTTGCCGCCCTCCGCGCCGCAGGGCTCTCGCAGTCGCTGCTCGACCCGATCTTCAACATGAACGCGCGCCACCTCTCGCCCGACGCGGTGACGATCTTCGAGGCGATCGAGGACGCGGGCCTCGTCGCGGCCGCGGTCAACATCACCTGCTACCGGGGCCGGCATCGGCACGTCGCGACCCTCCCCGGCGTGAGGCGCGCCGCCTCCGGTCCCGGCCGCTTCTTCTTCTACGGCCTGTTCGAGTCGGATCGGACGGGCGCCCCGTTCGCCGTGCGCAGCCGGCGCGGGGGCTCGGTCGACGCGTATGCGGCCGCCGTCGGGCGCTGGCTCGTAACGCGCGACGGTTTCGACTTCCTCGCCTACTACCTCTCCGGCTACGACTTCGCGTCGCACGCGGGCGGCCCGGACGGAGCGGAGGCCGAACGCGCGCTCGAGCAGACCGACGCCGCAATCGGCGCGTTGCTCGAGGCGGCGGGCGGACCAGACGAGTTCCTCGACCGTTATGCCGTCGTGCTGCTCTCCGACCACGGCCAGACGAAGGTCGAGCGTGCGGCGCGGCTCGAGGAGCCGTTCGCCGGGCTCGCCGACGAGGTCGTCGTCGCCGCCTCGAACCGGGCGGGGCAGGTCTACCTCCGGCCCGAGGCGCGCGTCGACGCCGGCGGGCTGGCGCGGAGGCTGGACGGGTTCCCGGCCGTCGACGTCACGCTTCGCCGGGAGGGAGACGAGATCGTCGCCCGGCGCGACGGCGCCGACGCGCCCGTCGAGAAGCTCGACCATCCGGACGCCGAGTGGCGGGTGCGCTCGGCGCTCGCGAACCCGAACGCCGGCGAGTTGCTCGTCTCCGCGGCCGAGGGCTGGGAGCTCGTCGATCTCGGCGGCCGTCACCACGCGGGCGGCGGCAGCCACGGCTCGCTGGTGGCCGGCGACTCTCTCGTGCCGCTCGTGACGGTCGGCCTCAAGGCGGACCCGCGCAGGATCACGGATGTCGCCCCCGCCGTGCTCGAGCACTTCGGCGTCTCCGCCCCGCCCTCGATGGAGGCGCTCGCCGGTGTCGGCTGACGGGCGGCAGCAGATGGTCGAGTGGCAGCTTCGCCGGCGCGGGATCGGAGACGAGCGCGTGCTCGCCGCGATGGCGCGCGTGCCGCGAGAGCTCTTCCTCCCGGCCGAGCTGCGCGACGCGGCGTACGGCGACGCGGCGCTGCCGATCGGCGCGGGGCAGACGATGTCGCAGCCGTACATGGTGGCGCTCATCTGCGAGCAGCTCGCGCTGCGGGGCCACGAGCGGGTGCTCGACGTCGGCACGGGCTCCGGCTACCAGGCCGCCGTCCTCGCGGAGCTCGCGGCCGAGGTGCACACGATCGAGCGGATCCCGGAGCTCGCAGAGAGCGCGCGGGCGAGCCTCGACGCCGCCGGCTACGCCGGGCGCGTCCAGCTCCACGTCGGCGACGGCAGCCTCGGCGTCCCGGAGGCCGCCCCCTTCGCGGCGATCGCGGTCGCCGCGGCCGCGCTCGAGGCGCCGCCCGCCCTCTACGACCAGCTCGAGCCGCGCGGCCGTCTCGTCGTCCCCGTCGGCGGGTCGGACGGGCAGTGGCTCGAGGTCGCCGTGCGGACGCCCGAGGGGCCGGCCGTCATGCGCAGCGTCCCGTGCCGCTTCGTCCCCCTGGTCGCAGGCCGGTAGGGATGGAGCCGCGGTCCGCCATCGAACTGCTGCTGCTGCCGGTGCAGCTCCACGGGATCCGGCTGGGCCGCCCCGTCGACGTCCTGCTCGACGCCGAGGCCTGGCGCGCGCTCGGCTTCGTCGTGCTCTGCGGCGACGAGAGCGAGCGCTTCCTCGTCTTCGCCGCGGCCGACCCGCGCGAGGACGAGGTCGCGGTGCCGTCCGCGCTGCTCCTCCTCGAGGACGTCGCCTTCTACCGGGAGCGGTCCCGCTCCCTGAGGACGCTGCTCGGCGGTGCCGTCTCGAACGGGAGGCAGGGGCTCGGGGAGCTGCGCGACCTGCTCGTGTCGCCGGACGGCAGCGTGACTGCGCTCCTCGTCGAGCGGGACGGGGCGATCCGCGAGCTGGAGCCGGCGGGTA
Organism: Gaiellaceae bacterium; assembly: GCA_035764085.1. Lineage (GTDB taxonomy): Bacteria > Actinomycetota > Thermoleophilia > Gaiellales > Gaiellaceae > Palsa-739. The sequence goes on along the minus strand of DASTZY010000073.1, from coordinate 13,305 downwards.
CGACGGTCGATCTCGATCGCGTCTCCACGACGTGAGCCGCGGCACGCTACCCTCGCGGGCGACCGTGGAACGGCCGGCCGCCACGCTGCCCACACCGCGCCGGCGTGCGTGGGCGTCGCTCCGGTCCGTCCGCAACTGGCAGCAGCTCGGCAAGTTCTGCGTCGTCGGGGCGGTGGGCTATCTCATCAACCTCGCCGTCTACGACGCGCTCCTGCACGGCGGTCTCCACTACCTGATCGCCGCGACGTGCTCGTTCCTCGTCGCCGTGACGAGCAACTACACCTGGAACCGGCTCTGGACCTTCCGCGAGCACCGCGGACACGTCGGCGTCCAGGGGATGCGCTTCCTCCTCGTCTCGCTCGCGGCGCTCGGCGCGAACCTCGTCGTGCTCCACCTCCTGATCGTCTACGGCGGCCTGGACAAGCTGCCGGGCCAGGCGATCGCGATCGTCGTCGTCACCCCGCTGAACTTCGTCGGGAACAAGCTCTGGTCGTTCCGACGGGCCAAGGCGGCTGAGTAGCCTTCGTCCGGTGAGGGGCCTCCTCGCCGCAGCCCTCGCCGCCGCGCTCACTGTCGCAGTCCTCGCTTCACCTGCGCTCGCGTCGACGGGCCGCACCACGCCCACGGAGCCGATCTTCGACGGCAAGGGACACCTGGTGGGGACACCGTTCGCCCCGCACCGGCGGCAGCCGTCCCTGACGCAGAAGCAGGCGCTCCGGATCTTCGAGCGCTACCCCAAGGTCGCCGGGTGGCTCGCGCGCTACCCGCACACGGGCCGTACCGACGAGGAGACCTTCGACGCGGACGGCCACCAGTGGACGGTGAAGATCTTCTGGAACGCGCCACACGCTCACGCCGGCGAGATCGCCGAGGGAAAGGTGGACGACGCGTCCGGCGCAGTGACGGAGGCGTGGACGGGGCCGCAGGTCGCATGGGGGATGGCGCGGGGGTCGCCCGGCGCCTTCGGCGGCACCGCGATCAACAGCCCGTGGGTCTGGGGAGCCTTCTGCCTCGTCTTCCTCGTCGGTCTCGGAGACTTCCGCCGGCCCTTCTCGCTCCGCAACCTCGACCTGCTCTTCCTGCTCTCGCCGACGGCGTCGCTCTGGTACTTCAACCACGGCGACGTCTTCACGGCGGTGCCGCTGTTCTACCCGCTGCTCGTCTGGGTGGTGCTCCGCGGCCTGTGGATCGGCGTGCGGAACCGGGGCACTCCGGGCGCCCCGCGCTGGCCCGTCTGGGTGCTGCTCGGGGCGACCATCTTCCTCGCCGGCTTCCGGGTCGGCCTCAACGTCGAGCGGTCGAACGTGATCGACGTCGGCTACTCGGGCGTGATCGGCGCCGAGCGGATCGTCAAGGGGCAGGCGCCATGGGGCAACTTCCCCGTCGAGAACCTGCCGAACGGGAAGACGCTCAAGGCGTGCGGGCCCGCGGACGCGTCGGGCGAGATCCGCAACCACATCCAGACGAACGGCCGGTGCGAGGGGGCGAATCCCGAGGGGGACACCTACGGGCCGGTCGCCTACGAGTCGTACATCCCCGGCTACCTCGCGCTCGGCTGGAGCGGGGTGTGGGACACGTTGCCGGCGGCGCACTTCACCGCGATCGCGTTCGACCTCCTCACGATCCTCGGCCTCTGGCTCGTCGGGCTGCGCTTCGGGGGGCAGCGTCTCGCCGCCGTGCTCGCGTTCTCCTGGGCGGCGTATCCGTTCACCCAGTACGTCTCCAACTCGAACACGAACGACGCGATCATGCCGTGCCTCCTCGTCTGGGGATTCTGGCTCGTGGCGAGACCCGCGGCCCGCGGGGTCTTCGCGGCGCTCTCCGGCTGGACGAAGTTCGCGTCGCTGCTCGTCGTGCCGCTTTGGCTCACCTACCCGGGACGGCGGCCGAGCAGGGGGTTCGCGCTCGGGTTCGCGGCGGCCACGCTCGCCGCGTTCTCGGTACTCCTCCTGGAGCCGAGCCCGTTCCACGAGGCGCACGTCTTCTGGACGCGGACGGTGGGCTTCCAGATCGGACGCGACGCGCCGTGGTCGCTGTGGGACTGGCGCCAGTACCACGCGCGCGGGCTCCCGGATCTCCACCTCGTGCAGCGCGTGCTGCAGGTGCTGCTCGTCGTGGGAGCCTTCGTCCTGGCCTTCTTCCCGCGGCGCAAGTCGCCGCTTCAGCTGGCGGCGCTGACCGCGGTGCTGCTCGCCGGCTTCGAGCTCGTCGTGACCTACTGGCTCTACACCTACATCCCGTGGTTCTACCCCTTCGCAGCGCTCACGCTGCTCGCGCCCGCGCTGCCGCTGCGGAAGCTCGTGACCCAGTCAGGCCGCGACGCGGACGAGCTCGAGCGCCTCGGCGCGCCCCGTGTCGGTGCACGTGAGGAGGACGCCCTCCAGCCGCACGTCGCCTTCCGCCGGCTCGAACCGGACGGGTAGCCGGGTCCGCATCCTCGCGATCGCGAGCTCCGCCTTGACCCCGATCACCGATGCGTGCGGGCCGGTCATCCCCGCGTCGGAGATCGCGGCCGTGCCGCCGGGGAGGATGCGCGCATCGTTCGTCTGGATGTGCGTGTGGGTGCCGATCACGGCGGTGACACGGCCGTCGAGCCACGTGGCGAGCGCCACCTTCTCGCTCGTTGCCTCGGCGTGGAAGTCGACGACGACGACCGGCGCTGCGGCGCGTGCCTCCTCGACGAGCCCGTCCACCATCTCCCACGGTGAGACCGGCGTCGGCAGGAACAGCTGCCCGAGGAGGTTGACGACGGCGACGGCGACGCCGTTCCGCGCCTCGGTCACGGCCAGGCCGCGGCCGGGCGTCCCTGCGCCGTAGTTCGCCGGCCTGATCACGCGTTCGCTCCCGTCCAGGTAGGAGGCGATCCCGCCGCGGCGGAAGGTGTGGTTGCCGAGCGTGATCACGTCGGCTCCGGCCGCGAGCAGCTTGTCGGCGAGCTTGCCGGTGATGCCGGCACCGTCGGCGGCGTTCTCGCCGTTGACGATCGCCAGGTCGGCGTCGTACCGCTCGCGCAGCGCGGGCAGGTGCTCCTCCACGGCGCGGCGCCCGGGCACGCCGAACACGTCCGCGAGGAAGAGGATCTTCAAGTGGGACGCCTAGCCGGTCGCGAGCGTCGGCGCGGAGCGGACCTGGACGGTCACGTGGTTGCCGGCGTCGTTCGTGTACCGCGCGAGCGCCTGCCGCTCGACCGCGGCGAGGTCGGCGACGCGGCCGAGCTTCGTGGCGCCGCTGACGACCGAGGTGCCGACCGTAAGCGCCGGGTCGGCGACGAGCTGTGTGACCGCGACGACGAGCGACGGCCCCGTCTGCGGCTGGATGTCGATCTCGGAGCCGTAGGGCTTGCCTTCGACGACGAACGGGCGGATGGCGACGACCGTCCCGTCCACCGGTGAGTAGACGTCGCTGCCGACCGGCGCGCCGACGTCCAGCGCCGACGTGCCGCCGCCCCCGAGCTGGTACCAGGTCGGCGAGCCGCCGCCGCCGCCGAAGATCCCGTGCACGACCCTCTGCACGAGCCCCTCGTTCGCCTGATGTCCGACGGGCTCCAGCGTCAGCCCGCCCTCGCTCGCGGAGTGGAAGCCGATCGCCGTCAGCCGGTGCTGCGAGATCGGGAGCTGGAGGCGCACCGGCCCTCGCAGGGCGACGACCTCCGGAGTCGGACGCGTCTGAGCCACCGTGGCCAGGCTCGGGCCCGGGATGATCGCCGCGGTCCGCTCGGCGCTGGAGCCGAACGCAGTGAGGCCGAGGGCCACGAGGAAGACCGCGGACAAGAGGACGAGGAGAACGACCCGGCGCGCCCGGCGCGCTGTCCGCGCCTGCCGGCGTTCGACCCGCCGCCTCCGGGTGGGGCGCGAGGACGGCATGTCGCGCGGCACCTTATCGCACTCCCGCCGATCCTCCCACCGGTCGAGCGCCAGATTTCCCTGGATCCGTAATGGCGCGGCGATACCATCGCTGGCATGCCGCCTCCGGCGTCCGTGCGTATCGAGATACCGCGCTGGGCGCAGCTGGCCTTGCTGCCGCTCCTGCTCCTGCTGGCCTGGGCGGTGGCCGGAGCGGTGCGTCACGTGCTGTTCCTCTTCCTCGTGGCGCTCCTCATCGCGCTGCTCCTCAACCCGCTCGTCCGCGGTCTCGGCCGCCTCTGGATCCCGCGCGGAGGAGCGGTTGCGCTCGTCTATCTCGCGTTTGCGGCGGCCGTCGCACTGGCGATCCTCGCTCTCGCCACGGTGGTCGTGCAGCAGACGCGCCATGCCGCACACCGGGTCGACAACTACTTTACGACCGAGTCCGGACACCCGCGGCGCACTGGCGCCGAGCACGACCTGGCGCGGTTCCAGGGCTGGCTCGACCACCACCACCTGAGCAGCGTCCACGTCCAGCAGCAGGGACAGAAGTTCCTCAACCAGGTCGGGACGAAGGACGTCCAGAAGTACACATCGCGGGCCCTCAGCTGGGCGGAGGGAGCCGGCCTCACGGTCGTGACGCTCCTCTTCGACGCCGTCCTGGTCGTGGTCGTCTCGATCTACATGCTCCTCGACATGCAGCGGCTGACGGAGGCGGTCGACCGACGATTCCCGCCGCGGGGACGCGGCGGCCTGATCGTGCGGATGGAGCAGGCGGTCGCCAGCTACGTCAAGGGCCAGTTCCTGCTCTCGCTGATCATCGGCGTCAGCGTCGGCCTCGGCCTGTGGATCCTCGGGATGGTGGGCCTCATGCCCAACGGCGGGAAGTACGCCGCGGCATTCGGCGCGTGGGCGGGAATCACGGAGCTGATCCCGTACATCGGGCCGTGGCTCGGCGCTGCGCCGCCGGTGCTGTACGCACTCGTCCAGGATCCGCTTTCGGCCGTCTGGGTCACGCTGCTCTTCGTCGGGATCCAGCAGCTCGAGGGCCATATCGTGGTGCCGAAGGTGATGGGGCGCTCGCTGCGCCTCCACCCGCTGCTCGTGATCTTCGGCCTGCTCGCCGGCGGCGAGATCTACGGCTTCCCGGGGATCCTCGTCGCGCTGCCGCTGCTCGCCGCGGGACGCGCCGCGTGGGAGTTCTTCTCGGAACGGGTCACCCTGCAGACGTGGGGTGGCAAGGATCCGCTCGTCGAGCTCGGGATCGAGCAGGCGGAGAAGGACGAGACCGCGCCCGAGACACCGCCGGCCTCGGCCGTCTGAGCGCGGCAATCCGAACGCGACTTCCTGACGTATAACTCGTCCTGTGAGGGCAGTTGTCCTCGGGATCGTGGTGCTCGTCGGCGTCGTCTCCGCCGGCTGCGGAGGGGCGATGCAGCAGGCCGCGCCCGTCTCCTCGCACGTTCCCGCGGCGCCGGCCTTCGTGGAGCGGAACGCGACCCAGGCGTCGGGCACGCCGGTGATCGTCGCCGGCAAGTCCGGGGTCAGCCTGCGAGCGCTGGCCGGCGGCACGTTCGGCGTGCTGGTCGTGCTCCGGAACTACACCCACCGCCAGCTCATGCTCGACGACGTTCGCGCCGTCGTCCCGCACGGCTCCTTCGTCCGCCAGCTCGGCACGCATCTCGCGCCGTTCTTCCAGTGCAAGCCGTACTGCTCGAGGCACATGGTCATGCACGGCCCGTTCGGCACCCAGCAGCCCCGGGCGCTGCACGTCCGTCCCCAGACCTCGGCGCAGGCGCAGCTGAACTTCGCCGTCGCCGGGTGCAGCGCGCTGAAGAGCGCCTCCACGGCGCCGATCACGCAGGCGGTCGTGGTCTACCGCGACGCGCAAGGGGCTCTCCATCACCAGACCATCGCGCTCAAGTCGGCGCAGCTCGCCCTGCAGTCGCCGGCCCGGGTCGCCTGCCGCGCGTGATCCTGCTACACCGCGGCTTGCGGCGTACTCTTTCCGTGTGAGCTCGTTCCCTCTCACGAGGCTCCGGCGCTTCCGGCGCACCGCTCCGCTGCGGGGGCTCGTGCGCGAGACGCGGCTTTCGCTCGACCAGTTCGTGATGCCGCTGTTCGTCGCGCCCGAGCCGCTCGCGAACGAGGAGCTGCCCGGCATGGCGCGCTTCGACCTCGAGGGACTGCTGCGCGAGACGGAGACGCTTGCCGCGGCGGGCGTCCGCGCGCTGCTCCTCTTCGGCGTTCCCGCGGAGAAGGACGAGGAGGCGACCGGCGCCTGGGAGGACGACGGCATCGTCCAGCAGGCGTTGCGCGCGCTGCGGCCGCGCTTCCCGGAGCTCGTCCTGCTCACGGACGTCTGCCTCTGCGAGTACACGTCGCATGGGCATTGCGGCGTCGTCGTCGACGGCGACGTGGACAACGACCGGAGCCTGGAGCTGCTCGCGCGCACGGCGGTGAGCCACGCCGAGGCCGGCGCGGACGTCGTCGCGCCGAGCGACATGATGGACGGCCGGGTCGGCGCGATCCGCGAGGCGCTCGACGATCACGGCTTCGAGAAGACGCCGATCCTCGCCTACTCCGCCAAGTACGCCTCGGCGTTCTACGGGCCGTTCCGCGAGGCGGCCGACTCGGCGCCGGCGTTCGGCGACCGGCGCGGCTACCAGATGGACCCCGCCAACGTCCGCGAGGCTCTGCGGGAGTGCAAGATCGACCTCGCCGAGGGCGCCGACGCGATCATGATCAAGCCGGCGCTGCCCTACCTCGACGTGATCCGCGCAGCCCGGGAGGCGTTCCAGGCTCCGCTCGCGGCGTACAACGTCTCCGGCGAGTACGCGATGGTCAAGGCGGCCGCGCGTGCCGGCTGGCTCGACGAGCGGGCGGCGGCGCTCGAGTCGCTGACGGCGATCAAGCGGGCCGGCGCCGACCTGATCGTCAGCTACTGGACGCGCGACCTCCCGGCGTGGCTCTGACCCAGCGCTCCGAGCTCTACCGGCGCGCGCTCGAGCTGATCCCCGGCGGCGTGGACTCGCCCGTCCGTGCAATGCGCGCGGTCGGCCTCGACGAGCCGCTGTTCGTCAGCAGCGGCGACGGCGCCTACGTCGAGACCGCCGACGGCCGCCGCCTGCTCGACTGGGTGATGTCCTGGGGGCCGCTGGTGTTCGGCCACGCCGATCCCGAGACGGTCGAGGCCGTGCGCGCAGCCGCGCTCCGCGGCACGAGCTTCGGCGCGGCGACGGAGGCGGAGGTCGAGCTCGCTGCCGAGATCGTCGATGCGGTGCCCTCGGTGGAGAAGGTGCGGCTCGTCTCCTCGGGGACGGAAGCCGCGATGACGGTCCTGCGGCTCGCGCGCGCATTCGCGAAACGCGACCGGATCCTCAAGGCCGCGGGCGGCTACCACGGCCACGCCGACGCGCTGCTCGCGAGCGCCGGCTCGGGCCTCGCAACGCTCGGGATCCCGGCCTCTCCCGGCGTCCCGACCGGCGCGGCGGCGGACACGATCGTCGTCCCGTACAACGACACCGACGCGGCCGCAGAGGCCGTGCTGCGTCACGGCGAGGGGCTCGCCGCGATCGTCGTCGAGCCGGTGGCCGCGAACATGGGCGTCGTCCCGCCCGAGCCGGGCTACCTCGAGACGCTGCGCCGGCTCTGCGACGTCTCGGGCGCGCTGCTCGTCTTCGACGAGGTGATCACCGGCTTCCGCGTCGCGCGCGGCGGCGCGCAGGAGCGCTTCGGCGTCCTGCCCGACCTGACCGTGCTCGGCAAGATCGTCGGCGGCGGGCTGCCGCTCGCGGCCTTCGGCGGCAGGGCCGAGATCATGGACCTCCTCGCGCCGGCTGGCCCCGTGTACCAGGCCGGCACGCTCGCCGGGAACCCGCTCGCGACGGCCGCCGGTCTCGCCGTGCTGCGCCGCCTGCGCGACCCCGCCGTCTACGACGAGCTCGAGCGCCGGGCGGAGCTCCTCGAGGAGGGCCTCGCTCCCTTCGCCCGTGTCCAGCGGGTCGGCGCGCTCCTCACCCTCTTCATGGCCGACGGCCCCGTGCGCAACTTCGAGGACGCGCAGGGCTGCGACACCGAGCGCTATGCCGACCTCTTCCGGCGCCTGCTCGAGCGCGGGATCTACCTGCCGCCGTCGCAGTTCGAGGCGCTCTTCCCCTCGACGGCGCACGGCGAGGAGGAGATCGAGCGCACAGTGGCCGCGGTGGCGGACGTTGCTCGCTGACGTCTGGGAGACGATGGCCGTCGACGCCGCCGCCGAGAGCACGCTCTGGGGCGACTACGTGCTGCCGGACGCGGAGCGCGACCACAGCTTCGTCTTCTCGCCGCTCGGCGAGGCCCGCTTCGCGCTCGGCCTGGAGACGATCTACGAGGGCTACCTCGTCCACTACGGCCGGCCGCGCCTGTTCGCGCCGCCGGACGACGACACCGCGCTCCTGCTCGGCGACTACCTCTACGCGCACGGCGTCGCGCGCATCTCGGCGCTGCACGACGTCGCGGCCGTCGCCGACCTCTCGGAGCTCATCTCCCTCTGTAGCCAGGTCCGGGCGGAGGAGGGCGACGGCGAGGGTCCGCTCTGGGCGGCCACGGCCGCGCTGCTGGGACGCGGCGGGCTCGACGACGCGCGCGCGGCGCTCAGGCTCCACTCCGATCCGGCGGCGCTCGACCGGATCGCGCGCGAGGCCGCCGGCGACCCGGCGGTCGACGAAGCGCTCGCGGCGCACGCGGACCGGCGAGTGAGCTAGATTCCGCCCAGTGCTCGCCGCCGTCTTCCACGCGCTGCTGGCCGTCGAGACGGCCGCCCAGGAGGGGAGCAGGGTCGTGGAGATCATGCTCGCCACCGGCGGTGTCTTCGTCGGCGTGATCGCGCTCGGCGAGCTCTCCCACTGGCTTCGCCACCGGCGCTAGGCCTCGAGCTCCACTAGGCGGGCACCGGCGCTCCCATGATCCGCCCGATGTTCTCCGGTGCGAAGAACTCGTCCGGAGGGACGGTGCCGGCAATCACGCCGAAGAAGCGTCCCGCCTCCGTCCGGTTCTCGCGGAGGGCGCCGAAGAGCGCCTGCTGCTCGGGAGGCGGCGGCGCGAGCGAGGCCAGCTCGTACGTCAGCTCGTAGAGACCGCGGGTCTCCGCGTTCCGGGCCTGCTCGTACCTGCTCAGAGCGTCGTCGAGCGGACTGCTGCCGGTGAAGCCGGCGTCGAGCGCGTCGGCGAGGAGCTCGGCATCGCGGAACGCGTCGCTGATCCCCTGGGCCGTGATCGGATCCTTGTGGTACCCCGCGTCGCCCACGAGCGCCCAACCCGGCCCGAACGGCTTGCGGTACCAGAACGGCAGGTCGCCGCTGCCGTAGAAGCGGTCGGCCCGCTCGCCGTCCGCGAGCCGCTCCGCGAGCGAGGGAGCGAGCGCCACGGCGTCGAGGAAGCTCCGCTCGATGTCGGCGCGAACCGTCTTGAACTCCTCGCGGGGCCAGAAGGCGACGACGATCTGCAGGCCGTCGTGGGTCGGGCCCGTGATGATCATGCGGCCGTCGCGCGGGTAGAGCTCGGCGCCTTCGGTCTGGGCTCCGGCCCAGTAGCTGTAGTACGCGCACGTGCGGCCGGGGCGTGCGTCGTACTCCGGCGCCTGCACGGCCCGTGCGACGAACGAGTTGCGTCCGTCGGCGCCGATCACGACCCGGGCGCGCTCCTCGGAGCCCTGGACGCGAACGCCTGCGACGCCGCCGTCGGCGTAGAGGAGCTCGTCGACGCCGACGCCCGTGCGCACCTCGGCCCCGGCCTCCGCAGCCGCCTCGAGCAGGAGCGAGTCGAGGACGGTGCGACGGGGCGTGTATCCCTCGGCCACGCCGTCACTCGGCGGCGGGGCGGCCCTGAGCGCGAACGGCCCGACGTCGAAGGTCATCGCATCGACCGGCGGGCAGCCCGTTTCGACGAGCCGCTCGAGGAGGCCCCAGCGGCGCAGCCGGGCGACGCCGGGCTGGTGGATGTAGTGCGTCGACAGCGTGTCGCTCGGGAAGCTCGCACGGTCGACGAGCAGCACGCGGTAGCCCTTGCGGGCGAGGAGCATCGCGGTAGGGGAGCCGGCGGCTCGGGCGCCGACGACAATCGCGTCGTACATCGGGACCTCCTGGGCAGATAAACTATGGAACGTAGCTAACCTAAACTACGAAACACAGCTTTGTCAAGATCCGAGCTCACCCACTTCTCGTACGAGATCCTCGGCCTGGTGGGCCGCGGCGGCGCCAGCGCCCACGATCTCCGTCAGATGGAACGCAAGGGCCGCATCGTCGACTGGGCGGGCGAGAGCCAGTACTACGTCGAGCCGAAGCGGCTGGCGAGACTCGGCTACCTCGAGACACGCAAGGAGCCGGGCAAGACGCGTGAGCGCACCGTCTACACGCTGACGGAAAAGGGCATCGAGGCTCTGCAGGCGTGGGGCCGGACGCCGCTGCGCTTCACCCCGCTCAAGAGCGAGCCGGCCGACCGGTTGCTCGCGGCGGACATCATCGGGGAGGAGGCCACCCTCGAGAGCTTCGGTGCGCTGCGGGAGGATCTCGCCGACCTGCGCGCGCGGGTGCAGGAGATAGCCGTTTCGGCGGAGGCCCTACCGCACAGGACGAAGTACCTCCTGCTCGCGGCGAGGTTCTTCGAGCGCATCGTCGACGCGCACGAGCAGCTCGTCGACGACGTCGAGCGCGAGCTGGGATCCGGCGGACCGTAGACTCGGCGCCGTGCCCGCGAAGGACCTCCGCGACTGGATCGCGCTGCTCGAGCGAGAGAGCGAGCTCGTGCGCGTCTCGGCCGAGGTCGATCCCGACCTCGAGGTCACCGAGATCGTCGACCGCACGGTCAAGGCGGGCGGGCCGGCACTGCTCTTCGAGCGACCGAAGGGATCCGAGCGGCCGCTCCTGATCAACCAGTTCGGGACGGAGCGCCGCATGTGCCTCGCCTTCGGCGTCGAACGGCTCGACGACGTCGCGCGGCGCGTAGCCGACGTGCTCGAGATGCAGCCGCCGAGCGGGCTGCTCGAGAAGGTGCGCGGCCTGCAGAAGCTCAAGTCGGTCGCCGATTCCCGCCCGAAGACGGTGGGGAAGGGCGTCTGCCAGGAGATCGTGTTGCGCGGCGACGACGTCGACCTCGGCCTCCTCCCGATCCAGCGCTGCTGGCCGGGCGACCCGGCGCCGTTCATCACCCTCCCCGCCGTGATCACCCACGACCCGCACACGGGCGGCCGCAACGTCGGCATGTACCGGATGCAGGTCGTCGACCGGAACACGACCTTCATGCACTGGCAGATCCACAAGGACGGCCGCGCCGACTACCTCGCCACCGACGGACGGATCGAGGTCGCCGTCGCGCTCGGTCTCGACCCGATCACCGCCTACTCCGCGAGCGCGCCGCTGCCGAAGCACGTCGACGAGTTCATGATGGCCGGTTTCCTGCGCGGCGAGCCGGTCGAGCTGGTGAAGGGCGTCACCGTCGGCGTCGAGGTTCCCGCGCGGGCCGAGATCGTGCTCGAGGGTTACATCGAGAAGGACGAGGTCGGCGAGGAAGGGCCGTTCGGCGACCACACCGGCTACTACACCGCCGCCGAGCCGTTCCCCGTGTTCCACGTCACAGCGATGACCATGCGGCGCGACGCGATCTACCCCTCTATCGTGGTCGGCAAGCCGCCCCAGGAGGACGCGTGGCTCGGCAAGGCGACGGAGCGGATCTTCCTGCCAGCGATCCGCACCACGCTGCCGGAGATCGTCGACTACGACCTGCCGATCGCCGGCGTCTTCCACAACTGCTGCATCGTCTCGATCCGCAAGCAGTTCCCCAGTCACGCGGCGAAGGTGATGCACGCGCTCTGGGGGCTCGGGATGCTGAGCCTGACCAAGTGCGTCGTGGTCGTCGACGCGGACGTCGACGTGCACGACTACGAGCAGGTGCTCTTCTACGCCGGTGCGAACGTCGACCCGAAGCGCGACGTGATCCTCTCGGAGGGGCCCCTCGACCATCTCGACCACGCCCCCGAGCGGCAGTTCTTCGGCGGCAAGCTCGGCATCGACGCGACCGCGAAGTGGCCGGAGGAAGGCGCGCGCCCGTGGCCGGAGGAGATCGAGATGAGCCCCGAGGTGAAGGAGCTCGTCACGCGCCGCTGGGCCGACTACGGCATCGGTTAGTTCCCGCGCCGCCGGGCCGACGTTTGCGGTAAGACTTCGATCGGTGGAGCCGGAGCAGCCGAGTCCCGACACGGAGCGCGAGTCGCTCCACGAGGAGGCGCACCTGCCGGCGCCGACGCTGTGGCCGATCGGCTTTGCGATCGGCGTCGTGGTCGTCCTCGTCGGGCTCGTCATCGACCCGTTGCTGCTCTGCCCGATCGGCGCGGTGATCGCCATCGTCTTCGGCTTCCTCTGGGCCCGTGACGCCACCGCGGAGCTCCGCGGCGAGGCGATCGTCGTCGAGCCCGAGCGGCGCGCGATGAAGGAGGCGGGCGAGGGGATGACCGCTCCGCCGGCCGATCAGCAGGGGGTCGCGCTCGTGCCCGTCGAGGAGACGGCGGTCACCCGCAGCGCCCTGCTCGAGGGCGCCACGCTCGGCCTCGGCGCCGTGATCGGCGGCCTCATCACCGTGCCCGTGGCGGGCTTCGCCGTCCTCCCCTCTTTTCTCGGCCAGAAGCAGCACAAGGTCGATCTCGGCCCGATCGAGAAGTTCCCGGTCGGCTCGTGGTTCGTGGCCACCTTCATCGTCGATCCGTCTCAGGGTGAGGTGTCGCGCCGAGCGGCCTTCATCCGCAACAACGGGAATGTGACCGACCCGAAGACGAAGCAGCAGACACCGAGCTTCACGATCATCTCCAACCGCTGCACGCACGTCGGATGTCCGACGCAGGCAAACGGCCCGACCGGCGCGGTCCTCGGCAAGCCGACCATCAAGGAGCACACGCTGAACGGTCCGGTCGAGTTCGTGCCGGTCATTCCGGCGGGCTACGGGTGCCCCTGCCATGGCAGTCAGTTCGACACCGAGGGCAACCGAACGGCGGGACCCGCCGTGCGGGCTCTCGACCGCTACGCCTTCGAGATCAATCACGGGCGCCTGGTCCTGCTCAGCACCTACTCCGTCTCGCACGTCGTCGGCACCGGCGGAAGCGCCGAGATCCACAAGTACACGCCGACCGGGCCGGGCGAGCACGTCGACGGGCCGGAGCAGTGGTTCTATCCCCTTCAACCGCCGCATCACTGATGGCGACGACGTACAGACGGAAGCCCACGAAGGCCGAGATCCGGCGCCAGCGGATGGAGGAGCTCGTCACCTATCCGCTCGACTGGCTGGAGGAGCGGTCGGGTCTCATCGGCGGCATCCGGTACTTCCTCTTCCGCAACGTCCCGGCTGACATCAACTGGATGCAGACGCTCGGCTCCGCCGCGCTGACCGCGTTCCTCGTGCAGGCGATCACCGGGGTGATCCTCGCGATGTACTACAC
>DASTZY010000072.1:0-1183 GCA_035764085.1 Gaiellaceae bacterium | reverse complement strand
TACCTCGCCGTCTATCAACGCGTGGTGGAACTTCACCGCGACGTGCGGAACGGCAAAGGGGCAGGCCGCTGAGCCAGAGAGCGCAGGGGGAGCGTTTCCGGGTCGGTGTCAACTACTGGCCGGCGCGTACCGCGATGGGCTGGTGGTCGAACTTCGATCTGGCGGAGGTTGAAACCGACTTTGCGCGGATCGCCGCCTGCGGTCTCGACTCCGTGCGGGTGTTTCTCACCTGGGAAGACTTCCAGCCGGCTCCGGAGCGAGTCGACCCTCGGATGCTGGAGCGGCTCGTCGAGGTCGCCGATCTCGCCGCTGGGCTCGGGCTCGGCCTCATCCCCACGCTCTTCACCGGTCACATGAGCGGAGTGAACTGGATTCCGGCCTGGGCGCTCGGAGGCTCGGACGGTGACCGTCGCTTCCGGGTCGTCTCGGGCGGGAGGGTCGTCCATGCCGGGCTCCGCAACTGGTACACCGACCCGGAAACGCTCCCCCTGCGCTCTCTGGCTCAGCGGCCTGCCCCTTTGCCGTTCCGCGCGTCGCGGTGGAGCTCGACGACGCGCTGGTAGAGAGCGAGGTAGTCGTCCACCATCCGCTCGACGTCGAAGCGTCCTTCCACCGATGCCCGCACGCCTGCCCGGTCGAGGGCACTCGAAGCCGAGACAGCGGCAACGGCCTCCTCCGGGGTATCGACGAGGAAGCCGTTCTCGCCGTGACGGACGATCTCTGCCATCGAGCCGCGTCGCCTCGCGATAACGGGCGTGCCACAAGCCATCGCCTCGACGACGGTAAAGCCGAATGGCTCGTCGAAGTTGACGAGGTGCAACAGCGCCCGCGCGCCGCCGAGCAGGCTCACGCGACGGTCGTGTCCGACTGCGCCGATATAGCTCACCCGCTCCCCGTCGAGGCGCGGCTCCACAAGCTGCTCGAAATAGCCGCGGTCCTGGATGATCCCGGCGATCGTGAGCGGCAGGCCGGCGCGCTCGGCGACGTCGATCGCCTCCACCGTCCCCTTGTCGGAGTGAATCCGCCCGAAGAACAGGAGGTAGTCGCCCGGCGTCCGCTGGAGCTCGAATTCGTTCAGGTCGATTCCGTGGTGGATCGTGGCGACGTAGTGAAGATGGTCGTGCCGGTCCGCATCGCTGATCGCGACGTAATAGCCGTGCCCGTCGTACTTCTCGAAGACGGG
>DASTZY010000071.1:0-2989 GCA_035764085.1 Gaiellaceae bacterium | reverse complement strand
TACGGCCTCGTCGCCAGCGGCAAGGCGAGCTTCCCCGAGGCGATGGGTCTCGTCGTGCTCGAGGGCGCCGCGATGGTGCTGCTCGCGGTGACCGGCATGCGCGAGCTGATCTTCAAGGCCATCCCGCTCGAGCTGAAGAAGGCGATCGCAATCGGCATCGGCCTCTTCATCGCCTTCATCGGGCTTTACAACTCGGGGATCATCGCGTCCGATCCGAGCACGGGGACGCCGGTCCAGCTCGGCAGCTTCACCACCTGGCCGATCTTCGTCGCGATCTTCGGCCTCGTCTTCACCTTCGCCCTGCGCGCGATCCGCTTCCGGGGCGACCTGCTGGTGGGGATCGTCGGCACGACGATCGTGGCCACGATCATCAACAAGGCGACCGACTACTCGGCCTTCGGCGCCGACGGCTCGCACGGCGCGGTCTGGCCGGGGTGGCACAACCTCTACGCCTCGCCGGACTTCCACCTGCTCGGCAACATCAGCCTCAACTCGTTCTCGGCGGGCCAGCTCGGGATCATCGCGTCGCTCGTCTGGGTCTTCTCCCTCTTCCTGAGCGACTTCTTCGACTTCTCGGGAACGGCGATCGGCGTCGGCAAGCAGGCGGGCTACGTCGACCAGGACGGAAACATCCCGAAGTTCAAGAAGGCGCTCATCGTCGACGGCCTCGCGGCCGCGGCGGGTGGCGCCGCGTCGGCCTCCTCCGCGACGACCTTCATCGAGTCGGGCTCCGGCGTCGCCGCCGGCGGCCGCACCGGCTGGGTCGCGGTCGTGGCGGGACTCCTGTTCCTCCCGTTCATGTTCATCTCGCCGCTGATCGGGATGGTGCCGCCCGAGGCGACGGCTGCCGCGCTCGTGGTCGTCGGCTGGCTGATGATCTCGACGCTGACCGAGTACGAGGGCGAGGCGGAAGGCGAGGAGGGCGGCCGGTCCGTGCCCTCGAAGCTCGCCGGCATCGACTTCCACGACCTCGCGATCGGGCTCTCGGCGGCCCTCGCGATCATGGTCATGCCGTTCACGTACTCGATCACGAACGGCATCGGCTTCGGCTTCATCACGTACACCCTGATCTGCGCCGCGCGGCGCGAGTGGAGGCGGATCCACCCGTTCATGTGGGTGGTCTCGGGTGCGTTCGTCCTCTACTTCCTGGTGCCGGTGCTCCAGCAGCACATCAGCTGGTTCTGAGGCGTGAGACGACGAGGCCCCCGTGGACGCTCGCGCGTTCTCGGGGGCCTCAGGTCGTTCGGACCGGTGCGACCGTGTCGCGGACGACCGTTGCCCGGACCCTAACGCCTCTTCGCCCGCAACGCGGTGGCCGGGTCCGCCGAAAACTCCGCAAATTCCGCGAAGCCCCGGCGCCCGAGCTCCTCTCGCAGCACCCCGGGCGGGACGTAGATCGGCGTTCCCGCACCGCGCGAGAAGGAGAGGACGAGCGCACCTCCCGGTGCGACCACCCGGGCGAGCTCGTCGAAGAAGGGGATCATGTTGGAGAGGACCACGAGCTCGAACGCGCCGTCGGCGCAGGCGAGCGCGGAGGCGTCCCCGACCTGGAAGTCGACCCGGCCCGCGTCGGCGGCCGGCAGCTGTCGGCGGGCCTCCTCGATCATCCCCGGACTGAGGTCGATGCCGACCACCTCGGCCTCGGGGTAGCGCCCGGCGAGGGCGATCGCCACCACGCCGGTGCCGGTGCCGAGGTCGAGGATCCGACGCGGCCGCGGCAGGCCGTCGAGCGCGAGGTCGATCGCCCACAGGTGATGCTCGCCGATCCGCGTCCCCCACGTCGGCGCGAGCCCGTCGAACATGCGGCGCAGCGGCCCGCGAAAGACCCGCCAGAGCGCCGGCCGCCGCACGACGGTGTCGGTGACCAGCCGGGCGAATTGCTGCGCGTCGATCATCGCGCGAGATCGAGGACGATCTCGCCGCCCTCCTCCACGCGCAGGAGCTGGGCGGCGCTGCCCCGCGAGACCGCCAGGGCGAGGCTGCCGTAGCTGTCCTCGTAGAGGATGAGCGAGCCGCGAGGGGCGTCCGCGAACGTTCGCGCGGAGACGGCGTAGAACCGCTCGCCGCGGCAGGTGAGCTCGACGCGCGTGCCCGCGCCCAGCTCGATGTGCTCGAGATGCTCCCGGCGGAGGTTGAGCGCGACGTTGCCGAAACGGTCGACGACGAGCGCGACGACGCGGATCCGGTTCTGTCCGACCTCGGGCTCTGGGATCTCGACGCGCACGAGCTCGCCCGGGTCGACCGGCGGCCCGAGCTCGGCGGGCGCCACGCCGGCCGCGAGATGTGCCGCCGCGGGCGAGAAGAGGTCGCGGCCGTGAAACGTTCGCGACACCGGGTGCAGGGAGTACTCCGCGTTGGCGAGCTCGTGCGCCTCGGTGACGCCGCCGAAGCGCTCGGCCGCCGGCAGGAGGAGGCCGTTGTCGGGGCCGACGTGCAGACGCCCCTCGCGGTCGCGCAGCGCGAGGGCGCGGCGGTTGCTCCCCACTCCGGGATCGACGACGGCAAGATGCACTCCCGCAGGCATGTAGGGCAGCGTGTTCGCCAGCGTGAGCGCGCCCTGAAGGACGTGTCCCGGGCGGACGCCGTGCGTGATGTCGATCACCCGCGCGTCGGGAGCGATCGTCGCGATCACGCCGTGGCACGTGCCGACGAAGTCGTCCTCGAGGCCGAAGTCGGTGAGGAACGTGATCACCACGCCAAAGACGCTACTGCTTCCACAAGGCCGTCGAGCGTGTGCGGGCTCGCGACCGCGACCACCTCGAACCCGTATGCCTGCGCCTCCGCCGCCGTCTGCGGCCCCATCGCGACGACCGGCATGCGCGTGCGCAGGGCGCGGACGGCCGAGCTCGACATGAGCAGCGCCAGGTCGGCCTCGACCTCCTGCGGCAGCTCGATCGTCCGGTAGAGCGGGAGGAAGTCGGCGGCGAGGACGTCCCGGCGGGCTCCCTCGGCGGCGGCGAGCAGGAGACGGCCGGGCGGCAGCTCGTCG
>DASTZY010000070.1:0-14813 GCA_035764085.1 Gaiellaceae bacterium | reverse complement strand
CGAGCTCGGCGAGCTTGTCCTCGTGGCCGGCGAAGCACCACTCGAGATCGGCGGCCGACCAGAGCGCCGAGGGCGCCTGCCCGACGTGGGCGGCCTTGGAGACCTTGCCGCGTGCTGACGCGCGCTGCGCCTCGTCAGTGTCCGTGTAGAGGCTCATACCCATCCTCCTGTGTTGGCCTTGACGCGGGCGGCGAGTTCGGCAGGCCCGAGCGTCGAGAGATCCTCTTGTGAGCGTTCGAACCAGTCCGGGGCCTTCTGCTCGTCTGGCAATCCGCCGACGACCTCGCCGGCGCGCTGCTCGGCCATCTCTCGCGCGGAGAGCTCGGTCGGGTCGTGGTCGGGGTCGTCGCGCAACTCGGCGACAGCGCGGAGTGCGACCTCGAGCGCCTTGCGGTCACGGGTGCCGAGGCCGAGCTTGTCGATCTCCGCTTTCGACGGGAGCGCCTGATTCCCGTAGGCACCGACGAGCGCGATCATCTGCCGCACCGGGTGCGCCCTGTAGTCGCTGAGCAGCATCCCGGTCGGCGTGTGTTCTCCGATCATCACTTCCCCTTTCTCATGGTCGGGTAGCCGGCCGCCGCCGGGGGTCGTCGGCGGCGGCTCGGCGTGTTCGGAGCGCTATACCGTCGTGAATCGGCGCGCTCACGCTTCTCCCTCCGCGCGCGACCAGCGCGGCTGAGGACTCGGTGCATCGTCTGATCGTCGAAGCCGTACTCGCGGGCGAGACAGGCCAGCGCGCCGCGGTGATCGAAGCCGGCGTCGCGAAGACCGTCGTACGCGTCCGAGGCCACTGTCATGGCCGGCGCGTCGCCGATACGTCGTCTAGAAGCCGGTCGAGCTCGCTCGCAGGGACGCGGATCACGCGGCCGAGCGTGACGCTGTGGATCGTCCCGTCGCTTACCCGGCGCCGAATCGTCTCGTACGAGACGCGCAGTGCGCTCGCGACCTCGCTGATCGTGAGGAGCGGCGGCGCTTCAACTGTGGTCGTGTGTCTCATATCGGCCACAGCGTCGTGTGTCGTCCGGCCGGGGGAATATCTTCCGCGCCCACGTTCACATAAAGAGGCCCGCGCTATGCCCGAGGAGTCCAGGTGGCTCTTCGTGCCAGCAAGGTCTTGCGGGTGTGACAGCGCAGCGCCAGGAGCGCGTAAGCCGTGGCGGAACACTGAGCAGAGAGCGGACTTCGATGCCTTCCACACAGGAGGACTTCGATGTCGCTTCGCTTTTCGCCACCAGACCTGATTCGTCTTCGCACTGACGCCGGCAAGAGCCGGGATGATCTCGCTCGCGCCACCGGCCGCACATGGTGGGCCGTACAGACGTGGGAACTCGGAAGCGCCGTCCCCGGCGGCGACTCGCTCGCTGCCATCGCTGACGCGCTCGGCTGCCCGATCGACGACCTCTTCACCAAAGAGGACTGATGTTGGCCGACGTGTTAGGCCGCCGCAGGCGCGAGAGACGGCGCAAGCGAGCAGCCCTCGACGTGCCGGCCGCCGACGAGCTCGCACTCCGGACACTCAGCTCGCGAACCAGCGGGCACGAGCAGGACGGCGAGCGCTTTCGCGTCTCGGCGTCGCGCCTCGAGCCGGTAGCGGTCACCGACGACTGTCTCGGCGAGCCTGTCGATCGCGTCGAGGAGCCGCTCACGATCAGACATAGCGCAAATGCTATGAAGTGCCGGGGACGGAGGGCGGCCGCGTGAGCGCCCCGGACTCGTTCGGCGCTGTACCGAGACGCCTGCTCCGGGCGCTTCACCTGCGCGAGATCGACTACGACGACTTCGCGATCCTCTGCTACCTGACGCTCGCCGAGGACCATCGGACGGGCGAGTGGATCGGGCAGGCCGCCCGTATGGCCGAAGAGCTCGGCTGGCCGCACACGCTCGGGCATCTGGTGAAGACCCTGAAGAGCCTCGCCGATCGCGGCTGGATCGAGTCGGGCGCGGTCAGCGGCTCGCGTAAGCCGTATCCGATTCGACTACTTCCGAAGGCGAGGAGAGATCCGAGCTCAGCCGGAGCTCGGCCAGAGCTCGGCCAGAAAAGCCCGTCTCCGGCCGAGCTCAGCTCAGCCGGGCCGAGGTCGGAGGACACCGCAAACACTCTCCACGACGGGGCTAGCGGATCGCTGGAGCTCAGCCGCGGCCGCGCCTTTAAGAAGGAGACAGCAGCAGTAGAAGAAGATCAAGACCTAAGACCTAGACCTCCGCGCGCGCGAGAGAGCGCCGATGCTCCGGTCGAAGATCAAGACCTAGAGATCGGGGAAGGGACTGCTGCTGCTGGAAGCCCGGCGAGCGAGAGCGAGATCCGGACGCTCGTCGCGTCTCTCAAAGGTCACGACCGGAAGTCGCTCAACGTGGTCGAGCCACTCGCGAACGGCGTCACGCGCGAGACGTTCCTCGAGCTCATCGATCGAGCCCGCACGGCGCGTAACCCGGTGGGCTGGCTTGTCGAGCGTCTCCGCGATGCCGGCGTCGAAGAGCGCCTCGACCGGCAGACCGCCTTCGCCGCGCCCGTACAAGCGTCCGTGCCGATCGAGCGTCTCTCGCCGGAGCAGGCACTCGAGGCGAACGTCCGGCAACTCGCCCATAACGGCCACTCGTGGGAAGCCATCGCCGAACACGTCGCCTCCGTCTTCGGCGTGGACCACCTCAGCGCCGCCCGAGCGATCTACGACCGCGTATCGGAGGCCGCATGAACGCGGAACGGCTGCTCACCGCCGAGGAGGTCGCGGAGCGGCTCGCGGTCCCGGTGTCGTGGGTGCGGAGCTCGACGCGGACTGGTGCGATCCCGCACGTACAGCTCGGCCGATACCAGCGGTACCGCTGGCCTGATGTGGAGGCGTGGCTTGAGTCGTGCTCGCAGCCGGGCCGGGTTGTGCGGCTACGTCGGGACGTGGCATGATCGCGGCGTGGCGTGGGATTGGGCCCCAGCCGCAACATCTGATCCGCATTACGCTGCGGGCGCCGGCGTGCGCTCCCTGGCCCAATCAGGGCTGCGCCGCCGGCGTTCTCGCTGAGAGGAGGCGACACGATGCCTAGCGGCGCGTGCGTCATCGAGTACAAGGGCAAGCAGGGACGCGTCTTCCGGGTCAAATTCACCGATGCCGACGGGCGGCAAGTGATGCAGACGGTCGGCCGTGAGGCTGACGGCTTCACGCGCCGCGACGCCGACGATGCACTCCGCGAGCGCCTCGTCGACGTGAAGCGCGACGGCCTCGCCGTGGGCCGTGAGACGTTCGCGGCGTTCGTCGATCGCTTCCTCGACGTCCACCTCCCTACGCGCGGGCTCAAGCCGTCAACCGTGCTCGACTACGTGAACACGCTGCGCGGTCACGCGGTCCCGATCCTCGGCGCGTACAAGCTGACCGAGATCGAGCAGCGGCCGGAGTTGCTCGACGGCTACCTCGCCACGCTCGCGACGGAGAAGAAGCTCTCCGCGAAGACCCGGGCGAACCACGTCTCAACGCTGCATCGCGTCTTCGAGAAGGCGCGCCAATGGAAGCTGATCCGGTCCAACCCGGTCGACGCGATCGAGAAGCCGCGCGTCGAGCCGCCCGACACGGTCGTCCTCGACGAGGCGGAGATCGCACGGCTACTCACCGCGTACCGAGAGCTCGAGCAGGCCCACCCGGAGGACGCGTGGCTGCCGGTCGTGCGGCGGATGGTCCTCGTCGGCCTCGGCACCGCCCTCCGACGCGGCGAGTTGCAGGGCCTCCGCTGGGGCGATGTCGAGTTGCTTGAGGGGCTGCTTCGGGTGCGGCAGCAGTTCACCCGAGGGGCGTTCTCAACGCCGAAGTCGAAGGCGAGCCGTCGGGTCGTGACGTTCGGCCCGAAGACGGCGGCGGCGCTCGAAGAGCAGTGGAACGAAAGCCTCCGTCGTCGCGACGAGGATCTCGTCTTCGGCCATCCGCATCTCGGGACGCCGCTCGACGGGTCGAAGCTCGGCGCGTACGCCCGGAAGGCGTTGAAGCGGGCGAAGATCGAGAAGCATGTCCAGCCGTGGCACGGCCTCCGCCACACCGCACTGACGTTCGACTCGGCCGTCGGCCTTCCGAACGCATACGTGCAAGCGAAGGCCGGCCATTCTCAGTTCACGATCACGGAGCGGTATGTCCACGCGGCCCAGGTCGCGTTTCCAGGTGCGGCCGACCGAGCCGAAGAGCGGCTGTTCGGAAAAGTCGGAGCCGCCTAGGATCTGCCGTCGTGGATGCACATGCAATCGAGGTGGGTGCCGGCGCGCTCGTCATCGCTGCCGCCTCGGGCTTCGCCGGCGCTTACCTTGGCGCCTGGACAACGGCACGCCATGACCGAATCGAGCGAGCACGTACGAGGCGAATCGAGGCGGCAGACGATCTAGTCCAAGCATGGGCGGCGGTCCTGTTCGCTTTGGACGAGGCCATCCAGAAGTTCACAGCTCCGATCGGGCTTGGCCCGGATCGGGTCACGATAAAGCTGGACCTGATCACCAACCTGCAGCAGCTCATCACCGCCGCCGTCACTCTCAGTATCCGCGTCGATCTCCTCTTCAGCTCTATTGGCCTTGCGGCCAAGAACGAGGACGCGTTACGCGACCAGTCGCGAGCTGCCGTCGGAGCTTTGCTCGACGGCAACTTCGATGAGGCGCGACGTTTGCACGCAGCCGCGGCGATGAGTCAGGCGTGGCTCGTGAACACCCTTGCGGAAGCCATCGACGCGACAGGCACCCGGAGGGACGTTGCCCGGCAGCTGCGCGACGTGTCAAAAGAGCCGGAGTCGGATCCGGCGAACCGACTCAGAGACCGCGGGTAGAAGCTCCGGTAGAAAGTCCGGTCGTGTCGGCCCCGGGTCGTCACGGGTCTCGCTTGCATAGAGGCGTTGCGGAGCTCCCCGGGTTGGACTCGAACCAACAACCCTCCGGTTAACAGCCGGATGCTCTGCCAATTGAGCTACCGGGGATCGGCGGCGGCCATTGTAGCCGCGGTCAGGCGAAGGCTCTGATCTCGTCCCGGAGCTTGGCCAGCGCCTGCTGGAGCTCGACGAGGCGCTCCCCGTCGGCCGTCGCGAGCTCTCGCTGCAGCTGCCGCTCGCGCAGGCGGAGGAGGAGCTGGCTCGCGGTCTCGAGGGTGATCTCCTCCTCTTCCTGCAGCGCGTACAGCTCCGCGAGCAGCGCCGTCAGGTCGTCGTGGGCGACGTCCTGCCCGAGCAGGTGCGCGCGGGCGCGCCGGTGCAGCTCGTCGTCGAAGTGCTCCGGCCCGAGCAGCTCGAGCTCGGGCAGCAGCGACTCGTGGCCCGCGACGCCTGCGAGAGCGCTGCGCTCGAGGCGGCCGCCCGCGTCGAGCAGGCGCGGCGAGATCACCCCGGCGACGCTGGACCGCGTTCGGGGGGCGAGCGCCGCCTGCGTCTCGGGCGGCAGGTCGAGCAGGTCGGTTGCGAGACGCCGCGCATCGAGATGCTCCGGCGAATCGGGCTGCGACTGCAGGAACGACTCGATCGCCGTGAATGCCGCGTTGCGGTCGGGCGCCTTCCCGTGCAGCAGGCGCACGCGGTGCACCGGATAGCTCACGGGACGCTTGAGCTGCTCCTCGAACGCGGCGGGGTCGTCGGCCGGGTCCGTGCCGGGCCGCAGCGTCACGATCTTGACGTCGAAGCCTTGCGCGACCGCGAGCTCCATCCCGCGGAGCGTCGCGTCCTGTCCAGCGGCGTCGGCGTCGAAGCAGAGGAAGAGCCGCTTCGTCAGGCGTGTGAGCTCGCGCAGCTGCGCCTCGGTCAACGCCGTCCCCATCGAGGCGACGACCGGCGCGAAGCCGGCCTGCCGCAGGGCGAGCACGTCGGTGTTCCCCTCGACGACGACTGCCCGGTCCTCCCTGGCGATCGCCTGCCGGGCGGTGTCGAGCCCGTAGAGGAGGTCGCCCTTGCGGAACAGCTCGCCCTCCCGCGTGTTGACGTACTTCGGAGGCAGCGGGTCGTCCTCGTGGAGCTTCCGGGCCTGGAAGCCGCGCACGCGGCCGCGCGCGTCGGCCAGCGGAAAGACGATCCGCCGCTGGAAGTAGTCGTTGCCGCGGCTGTTGGCGAGCCCGACCGCGAGCAGCTCCTCCTGCGTGTAGCCCTCCTGCGCGGCGCGCGAGGCGAGCCGCGCCGCCCCGGGCGCGTAGCCGAGCCGGAACTCGCGGCAGACCTCCTCGCCCAGCCCGCGGGAGGCGAGGTAGTCGCGCGCGACGGCGCCCGCCTCCGAGTCCCAGAGGACCCGTGCGTAGAACTCGGCCGCCCGCTCGAGCAGTGCGCGCAGCCGCTCGTCGCGCTTCCGCTTGCGATCCTGCTCGGGCGAGGCCGCCTCGTACTCGAGCTCGACGCCGAAGCGCTGCGCGAGGAGCTCGATCGCGCCGACGAAGTCCACGTTCTCCGTCTTCTCGACGAACGTGATCGCGTCGCCGCCCTCGCCGCAGCCGAAGCACTTGAAGGTGCCGCGCGCCGGCGAGACGTTGAAGCTCGGCGTCCGTTCCTGGTGGAAGGGGCAGAGTCCCTTGTACGTGCTGCCGGTCTTGCGCAGGCGAACGACGTCCTCGACCAGTGGGAGGATCTCCATCGTCGCCTTGACGCGCTCGACCGACTCGTCCTTGATCCGCGCCACGCTCTACTGGAGCTCCGCGGCGTAGGCGAGCGCGAAGCGGTCGGTCATTCCGGCAAGGTAATCCGTCGCGGCCTCGGCGTCCATCCCGCGCTCGTCGACGAGCTCCGCGAAGATCCGCCGCACCGCCTTCTCCGCCGGGGCGTGATCCTGGGCGAGGTAGACGTGCTCGAACATGAAGGCGCGGAGGGCGAGCATCGCCTCGCCGATCCGGTCGCTCTGGACGATGTCGCCGGCGCGCGCCGAGCTCTCCACGACGTCGTGGACGAGCACGTCGATGCGGCGCGAGCCGGTGTCGCCGAGCAGCGCGATCGGCTCCGCCGGCAGGTCGGCCGGGTCCAGGTGGCCGGCGCGCACGGCATCGTCGATGTCGTGGTTGATGTACGCGAAGCGGTCGACGAGCCGGACGATCCGGCCCTCGAGCGTCTCGGGCTCCTCCGGCCCGGTGTGCTTGAGGATGCCGTCGCGCACCTCCCACGTCAGGTTCAGCCCGCGGCCGTCGCGCTCCAGCCGCTCGACGACGCGCAGCGAGTGCTCGTTGTGGCGGAAACCGCCGAGCCCGCGCTCGCGCAGGAGCTCGTCGAGCGCCTGCTCGCCGGCGTGGCCGAACGGAGGGTGGCCGACGTCGTGCCCGACCGCGATCGCCTCGGTCAGGTCCTCGTTCAGGCGCAGCGCCCGCGCGACTCCGCGCGCGATGCCAGCCGCCTCGAGCGTGTGCGTGAGACGCGTCCGGAAGTGGTCGCCCTCGGGATCGACGAAGACCTGAGTCTTGTGGCGCAGCCGCCGGAAGGCCTTGGAGTGGACGATGCGGTCGCGGTCGCGCTGGAACGGGGTACGAAGGCGGCATTCCTCCTCCGGCGTCTCGCGGCCGCGCGTGTCGTACGAGCGCACCGCGAGCGGCGACAGCCACTGCTCCTCGTGCTCGCGGACCGCGTCCGCGAAGCCGTCCGCGACCTTGCCGGCGATCTCGGGCATCGTCATCGCAGCCTAGTGCCGTCGCCGGAATGCGGGAAGTGGGCCGGATCAGCGACCGTGGGCGCGTAGCCATTCGACCGCGAAGTCGACCGCCGCACGCTGGGAGAAGAGGCGTGCAGCGGCGGAGCCCACGCGTCCGACGGTCACCGGACACTCCCGCTCGAAGTCGCTTCCCAGCTCCTCGAACAGGTCGGCCCGCAGCTCGATGTCCTCGAACCACGCCCAGGTGCGGCGGCCGTTCTGCAGGATCGGCGCGCCGAGCCGAGCCGGCCGCGCATTGCCCGTCCGGTACTCCGCGAGGTGGAAGGAGGTGCAGCTGTCGTAGCCGGCGCCGAGGAGCAGCACCTGCGCGTCCCACTCGTAGAGCCGCGCGAGCGGCGATCCCTCACCGAGCGAGCGTTCCAGTCGATGTCCGCTCGTCACCGCCTCCGCGTCGCTCCCCCACGCCGCGAACGACACCTGCGGGTGGTCGCTGCGGAGGACGCCGGGCCAGCTGCGGAAGAGCTCGGCGACGGCTCCCATGCCGCGCGTCGGCGTGCGGCGTGGATCGAATGCCGGGATCTCGTCGCGGATCGTCTCGACCCACGTCTCGGGCACCGGCGGATTCCCCCAGCCGGCCGGATCCGAGAGATCGCCGCTGTGGGCCGGCATCACGACGGTTCCCTCCGCGCCGACGACGGCGAGCAGCGCCTCGATCACGGCGACCGGCCCGCCGGCGACCCAGCCGAGCGACGACAGTGACGAGTGGACGAGGACGGTCGAGGCCGTCGCCAGTCCGAGCGCGCGCAGGTCGTCCGAGAGCGTGGCGACGGTGCGGGGTCGCTCCGAGCGGGCTACGGCAGCGGCCTCGCTCATCCGTCAGACGATGATCGGAACGGTGCCGCCGTCCGCGCTCCAGGCCGCGCCGGTGACGTAGCTCGCGCGCGGCGAGCAGAGGAAGGCGACCACCGCGGCGATCTCCTCGGGCTGCGCGAGCCGCCCGAGCGGCCGGCCGGCTGCGACCTTGGCCAGCACCTCGTCCCGCTCGCCCTGCTGGTCGGCGAGACCGCCCTCGCCGAGCCACGCCTCGGTGGCGGTGGGGCCGGGCGTGACGGCGTTGCAGCGGATCCCCTCCTTCGCGTAGAGGTCGGCGACGAGCCGGGAGAAGGAGAGGAGCGCCGCCTTCATCACGGAGTAGTCCGGCATCCCGGTGGACGGGCGCTTCGCCGCCGTCGAGGAGACGTTGACGATCGTCCCCGCGCCGCGCTCGCGCATCCCCGGCAGCGCGGCGCGCGTCGCGCGAACCGCGCTCATCAGGTTGAGCTCGAACGACGCCTGCCAGACGTCGTCGCTCACGTCCTCGAGCTTGCGGATCTCGCTGTAGCCGACGTTGTTCACGAGCACGTCGAGCCGGCCGTGCCGCTCGATCGTCTCCCGCACCACACGCTCGGGCTCGCCCGGCTGCGAGAGGTCGGCCCGCACCTCGCCGCCGCTGCGGCCGGTCGTGACCACGGTCGCCCCCTCGGCGCGCAGGAGCTTCGCGGTCTCGAGGCCGATGCCGCCCGTGGAGCCCGTGACGAGGCAGACGCTGTCGGCGAGGCCCAGGTCCATGGCTGGCTAGCGTAGTCAGTCGTGACCGAACTGCTGCTCGTTCGCCACGGCGAGACGGACTGGAACGCCGACGGGCGCCTGCAGGGCCAGACCGACCGGCTGCTGAGCGACTACGGCCGGAGGCAGGCGCGCGAGCTCGCGGAGCAACTCGGCGACGAGGAGCTCGAGGCGATCTACGCCAGCGACCTCGCGCGGGCACGCGAGACGGCGGAGATCGTCGGCGAGCGGCTCGGCCTGCCGGTAGTGCTCGACCCGGACCTGCGCGAGAAAGACTGGGGCACGTGGGAGGGCCTGACCTCCGTCGAGCGCGATCGCGTCGAGTTCGTCGGGGAGTCGACGGAGGCGCACCAGGAGCGCATCCTGCGGGCGCTCCGCCGCATCTCCGAGCGGCATCCGGGCGACAGCCGCGTCCTCGTCGTCACGCACGGCGGGTCGATGCGGCGCGTCCAGACCGCCGCGCTGGGCCTGGCGCTCCCGGTCGTCGAGAACTGCGGCCGCTGGCTCTGCGCATACGAGGGCGGAGCGTTCCGTGCGCTGAGCTGACCGCGCCGTCCCTCCGGTCGTGATGGTCGCGCGGGATGTCGACCCAGCGGTGCTGCGCAGGGACGAGCGCCGCGCCGAGCACCAGCCCGCCGATGATCGCCGTCGCCAGGGCGTACGTGCGTGCCGTCTTCCCGCGGACGGACGAGGTGCCCGCCGGCAGGACGTCCCGCGCGGTGTTTCGCCAGGCCCGCCCGAAGTAGACGAGCACGTGCAGACCGAGCAGAACGAGCCAGATCACCGACGCGGGGCCGTGGAGGCGGCGGGCGATCTGGAGCGCGTGCCCGTGCAGCACTCCCATCGCAGCGCCGCTGCCGAACAGGACGACCGTCGCGACGACGAACAGCGGCGCGAGCAGCCGCATCGCCGTTCGGGGCGGACCTTGCGCCACGTAGGCGCGGCTGCGCATGTAGTACCGAACGAAGCGCCATCCGGTGCTCAGCAGCTTCAGCACGACGGCCGGGATCAGCGCCAGCCCCACGAAGACGTGAGCCGACATGAACGTATGCACGCCGAGCAGGATGGTCCCGATCTCCACGAGCACGGGAGCGAGCAGCAGCAGCCCCATGGCCGCCGTCAGGCGCTCGTTCCCCAGGGGATTCGGCTTCGGCTCGCTCACTTCAGCGGCACCCTGATCGGCCCCGGCATACGTCGGTAGACGGCGAAGAAGTCGCGGTCGTCGGGCACGAGGTAGCGGGTCGCGGGCTGCTGGTAGTTCGGGACGACCTTCGTCGGGACGAGTCCGTCGTGGTGCCGGTAGGTGATCAAGGTCGGCCACTCCGGATTGATGTCGAGCTCCATCCCCCGCACCGCGCCCGCGCGCCTGAGGATCTCGGCGAGCGAGGTCACCGTCTGGAAGTCGGCCGCAGCGTAGATCAGGTTCCCGCGGCGGTCGATGCCGATTCCCGTCCGCCAGACCCGGACCGCGTTGCCCAGAGTGAAGCCCCACCTGGTGCTGTCGTTCAGAGCGGGGCTCAGCCGTCCGTCGTCGATGATCAGCGGCAGGCTCTGCCGGGCGAGCGCCACCCCGGGGCCGGGACTCGCGCCTCCGCGCCAGTCCACGATGTTCACGCGGCCGTTCCGGTACGCGACGAGCGTCGCCAGACCGTCCCTGAGCGGCTCGTTCACGTGCCCGTCGAGCGCGTCGCCGTTCAGGCCGTCGCTGTAGATGAAGCCGCTGTTGAAGGTCGCGAGCAGGCGCCAGCGCTGGCCGCGGGGAACCTCGATCGGACCGCGGAGCGTCGCGCGCGGCGGCTCGTAGCGCCCCGGGTAGTACGCGAGCGCCGTGCGCGTGTGGTCGATCCAGGCGACGTACGCGACGATGCGCGGGTAGTCGCGCTCCGTCCGGAAGGTCGTCACGAGGACCGGCGCGCCACCGTCGATCGGCGGCCCGGTCGGCCTCCAGACTCCTTCGCCGGGAAGCGGATGCAGGAAGACTGGCCGGATCCGCGCGGGCCACGGCGCGGGAGCGCGCAGGCGCGGCTTCGGCTCGACGTGAAGCCCGACCGTCGGCAGCGTCTCGAGCTGCGGGCCGCCCTTGGCCGGAGCCTTCCAGGTGTAGTAGACGTGCTCGGCGTCATCGACGAGCCAGTTGAAGTGGTTCGTCCGCAGCCACTCGACGGTGCGCACCCCGAGCGGCAGGCTCGACGGCAGAAGCGCCATCCGGGTCCACGAGTAGATCGCGGGCGTCAGGAGGACGAGCAGGGCGGCGGGGATCCACCAGCGCAGTCGACGACCGCGGCGCGGCGACCGCATCGCACCGCCGGCAGCGGCTGGCCGCGACATCGGCGCGGACGCTACGGGCACGCCATGAAAGCCCGGTGAAGGGCGGCTGGAAGCCCCTGCTCCTCGAACTGTCATCCGGCCACGGGTACCGTGACTCGGATGCGGAGCATGGGGCTCCTTGCCGTGCTCACGTGCTCGGCCATATTCGCCGGCTGCGGCGCAGGCGGCGGATCGACGAGCATCCGGCGACCTCCACCGCCGAGGCCGCTGGCCGTGTACGCGGACGGGACGAGGATCGAGGTCGTCCACCCCGGCCGAGGGAGGCGAATCGCCGTTCCGCGTCTGGTCGAGCTCCGGCGCGGACGGGCCCGTCTGTTCCTGAACGTCCACCGGCGCGTTGCGCTCCGCACGGTCCGGCGCGCGCTCGCAAGCCGCGCGACGCACGTCGATCTGCCGGTGGTGCCGCTCCGAACCACCGTCGCGCTCCGCCCGGTTCGCCAGGTGCTCCACAACGACTGCGAGGCGACGGCTCTGTCGATGCTCCTGGCGGCTGCGGGGGCGCACGCGGGCCAGCTCGAGCTGCAGGAGCGCCTGCCCCGCAGCGGGTCGCTCGATCCGGAGCCGGTCACGGGGAGCACGCTCTTTCGCTGGGGCGATCCCGAGCGTGGCTTCGTCGGACGTCCGGCCGGAGGGGGAACAGAGGGAGGCTTCGGCGTCTACGAGCCGCCGATCCGCGCCCTAGCGGTTCGGTACGGCGTTCACCTCGTGGACCTGCACGACCGCAGGTTCGCAACGGTGCGAGCCGCCCTGCTCGCGGGGCACCCGATCCTCGCCTGGGTCGGGCTCGCGCCCGGGCCGTACCTGAGCTGGCTGACTCCGGCAGGACGCAAGATCACCGTTAACCTCAACGAGCATGCGGTCACACTCGTGGGCGCTGGGCCCGGCTATGTACTCGTGAACAACCCGCTCACCGGCAGGCGAGAGCGGTGGAGCGATGCGCTCTTCAGCTCCCGCTGGAGGCTCCTCGGGCGGCGCGCGCTCGAGTTGCCCCGGTACTGACCTTCGGCCTCCGCGCGACTGCCACCGCGGCCTCGTACGCGAGCAGCTCGATGCGCACCTGCTCGAATCCGCGCGCCTCGAGCATCTCCTGCCACGTCTCCGGCGTGGCCGGCTGCTCCCACCGACCGCTGACGACACGCGCCGCATTGCGCAGGATGCGCACCAACCCCTGCGGGCCCCGCTTCAGGAGCGCCCGGACCTTCTCCCAGACGAGGCGGCGGTCGCGCGCCTCGAGCGACAGCGAGAACATCATGTCGCAGAGCACGAGCCGCCCGCCCGGCCGCAGGATCCGGCGCGCTTCGGACAGCGCGAGCTCCTTGCCGGCGTCGTCGAGGTGGTGAAACGCATAGTTGGAGACGACGAGGGTCGCGGACTCGTCCTCGAGAGGGAGGCGCCGGAGATCGGCGTGGAGCGGCTCGATGTTGTGCACGCCGTCGGCCGCCGCCATGTCGTCCAAGCGTTCGAGCATCCGCTCGGAGATGTCGACGGCCACCAGCTCTCGCACGCGCGGCGCAAGCGCGAGGGTGAGCAGCCCCGTGCCCGCGCCGAGATCGACGACGCGATCGTCTGGACGTGGTTCGGCGAGCTCGACGATCCGGTCCCGGATCGCGAGGAAGGCGGGGCTCGTGGCGACTTCCTCCCACGCCTCGACGCGCTCGTCCCAGCCGTACGGATCCTTGCTCACGCCCCCGTACGGTTGCCGTAGTGGGTGAACGGACAATGAGGCGCACGTGGCGGTGCCCAGCGAAGTCGTGAAGGGGAAGATCGCGCTCGCGCACATTGAAGGAGTTCCCGGACTACGGCGATCGCCCGGAGCGAATGGAGGCCGAGGAGTACTGGCGCACGGGAAGCTCCTGACCGCGTGGGCTACGCTCCGAGCGGTGGAGGACTACACGAGCAAGTACAAGGGCGAGCAGGTCGAGGTCGCTCTCTTCGGCGGCGAGTACCAGGAGGGCGTGCTCACGGCGTACTGCTACGTCGACGAGGTCGCCCACATCGAGCTCAACGGCCACATCCTCGTCCCGCTCCAGAACATCGCGTCGCTGCACTGCTCGAGCCGGTGCGACGCGCCGCAGAACGAAGACTGGCCGCCGCGCGGCCTGCTCGAGGACGACGGGCAGGAAGACGGCGGCGACGAGCGCTGAGCGTGCTCGTCGCGGCCCGCAACATCGCCAAGGCCTGGCTGCTCGTCCTAGCGCTCGTCGGCCTCTTCGGCCTCGTGGGTTGGCTGCTCGACGGGGTGCGGGGACTCTCGATCTTCGTCTTCTGCGCGCTCCTGCTGGCGGCCGGCGCGTACTGGACGTTCGACCGCGTCGTGCTCGGGATGATCGGCGCGCGCGAGCTGCCTATCGCCGAGGCGCCGCTCCTCCACTCGACGGTCGAGCGACTCGCCGCGCGTGCGGAGATCCTCAAGCCGCGCCTCTATCTCGTCCCCGACGGCCTGCCGATCGCGGCGGCGACCGGTCGCGGCATGCGCAGCAGCGCAGTCGTCGTGAGCACGGGCTGCGTTGCCGCGTGCGCGCCGGCCGAGCTGGAGGGCGTGCTCGCGCACGAGATCGCCCACGTGCGGCTCCACGACGTGCAAATCCAGACGGCCGCCGTGGTCGCCGGCGCCGTCCTGCTGGAGACGAGCCGGATCGGCGGTTGGCTCGAGCGTTCGCTGCTCTTCGTGCTCGCCCCGGTGGCGGCCGCGTGCGTCCATCTGCTCGTGTCGCCGAGGCGCGAGTTCGCCGCGGACCGGCTGGCGGCGAAGCTCTGCGATTCGCCGCACGGGCTCGCCGACGCTCTGGCTCGCTTCGAGCAGGCCTCCGAGCTCGTCGCGTTCGAGGGCAGCCCGGCCACCGAGCCGCTGTTCACGATCAACCCGTTCGCCGAGGACTGGCCCGCGCGGCTGTTCGTCACCCACCCGCCGGTGGCGGAGCGGGTGCGCCGGCTGCGCGAGCTCGATCCGAGCTACCGCGAGCGCGTCGAGAGCGAAGCCGCGGCCTGAGTCGGCCAACGAAAAAGAGCCGCTCTCGCGGCCCCTTTTCGAGCAAATAATCGGCGGCGACCTACTCTCCCGGGAGGTTGCCCTCCGAGTACCATCGGCCCTGGCAGGCTTAACTTCTCTGTTCGGAATGGGAAGAGGTGTCTCCCTGCCGGTATGACCGCCGAACTGTCAAGGCCTGCGTTCCCACGCAGTACCTTCAAAACTCCATAGCGACTCGACCGGCGTTCAAATCAAGACCTCGGGCAATTAGTACGGGTCCGCTGAACGCATTGCTGCGATTACACGTCCCGCCTATCAAGGTCGTGGTCTCCGACCGCCCTTACTCCCTCGAGG
>DASTZY010000069.1:0-1727 GCA_035764085.1 Gaiellaceae bacterium | reverse complement strand
TCATGTAGTACGGGAAGCGCGCCGCGCAGCCGATCCCGCTGATGAAGACCGTGTTCTCGCGCTCGATTCCGAGCTCCGGCATGAACGACTGGAGCGCCGCGAGGATCGCGTAGTCGCCGCACCCCGGGCACCAGCGCACCTCCTGGTCGGTGCGGAAGTCCTTCGCGGTCAGGTTGCCGTTCCCGTTGCCGTCGCTCAATGCGGTGGCCTCCCCCAGTCCTGCTGAGTAGGGATGATCGTCAGCCTCTCGTCGTCGGTCCGTGCGCGCCCGTCGACGGACCGCTCGCCGAGGCCCATCTTCACCCGCGGCAGCTTGGGGTCAACCTTCTTCGTCAGCCCGCGCAACCTCACAACAGCGCCTCCGCGGCGTCGGCGATCTCCTGCGCGCGCAGCGGGAAGCCGCGGACGCGGTTGTAGCCGATCGCGTCGACGAGGAACTGCGACCGCACGAGCTGCAGCAGCTGGCCGAGGTTCATCTCCGGGATCAGCACCTTCTCGTAGCGCCGCAGCACCTCGCCGGTGTTCCGCGGGAAGGGATTGACGTGGCGCAGATGGGCATGCGCGACGTGCTTGCCGTTCGCGCGCACGCGCCGCGCGCCTGCCGCGACGGGGCCGTACGTCCCGCCCCAGCTGAGGACGAGCAGCTTCGCCTCGCCCTCGGGGTCGTCGACCTCGAGCTCGGGGATGTCGCCGGCGATCCCCGCGACCTTCTGCGCGCGCAGCCGCGTCATCAGGTCGTGGTTCGCGGGGTCGTACGAGATGTTCCCGGTGCGGTCCGCCTTCTCGAGGCCGCCGATCCGGTGCTCGAGCCCCGGAGTCCCGGGCAGCGCCCACGGCCGCGCAAGCGTCTGCTCGTCGCGCAGGTATGGGAGGAACTCGTCTCCCGCGTTCGGCTCGGTGGCGAAGGTCGGGGTGAGGTCGGGAAGCGTGTCGAGCTCGGGCAGGAGCCACGGCTCGGAGCCGTTGGCGAGGTACGCGTCGGACAGGAGGTACACGGGCGTGCGGTACTTGAGCGCGATCCGCACAGCCTCGATCGCGGCGTGGAAGCAGTCGGACGGCGAGCTCGCCGCGACGACCGGCACCGGCGACTCGCTGTTGCGGCCGTACATGACCATGAGGAGGTCGCCCTGCTCCGGCTTGGTCGGCATCCCGGTCGAGGGCCCGGCGCGCTGGATGTCGCAGATCACCAGCGGCAGCTCGAGCATGATCGCGAGCCCGACGGTCTCGGCCTTGAGGACGATGCCCGGGCCCGCCGAGGTCGTGACGCCGAGCGCGCCGCCGAACGCCGCGCCGACGGCGGCGCCGGCCGCGGCGATCTCGTCCTCCGCCTGGAACGTGCGGACGCCGAAGTGCTTGTAACCCGCGAGCTCCTCGAGGATCGAGCTCGCCGGCGTGATCGGGTAGGCGCCGAGGAAGAGCGGCAGCCCGGAGAGTTGCGACGCGGCGACGAGCCCGAGTGAGAGCGCCTGGTTGCCGGTGATGTTGCGGTAGGTGCCGGGCGCCAGCTGCGCCGGCTTCACCTCGTACGTGACGGCGAACGACTCGGTCGTCTCGCCGAACGCGTAGCCGGCGCGGAGTGCCTTGATGTTCGCCGCGGCGATCTCGGGCCGCTTGGCGCCGAACTTCTCCTCGAGGAACTCGATCGACGGCTTGATCGAGCGCCCGTACAGCCACGACATCAGCCCGAGCGCGAACATGTTCTTCGAGCGCTCGGCCTCGCGCGGCGT
>DASTZY010000068.1:0-2112 GCA_035764085.1 Gaiellaceae bacterium | reverse complement strand
CTCACCGAGGCGCGCGGTCATCTCGCCGGCGCACGCGTCGTGCGCGACGGCTACCAGGTGATGCTCATCTCCACCGGCGGCACGGTCATCCGCATTCCCGTCGAGGAGATCAAGCGCCTCGGCCGCTCGACGCAGGGCGTCATCGTGATGCGGCTGCGCGAAGGCGAGCTGGTTTCGTCGCTTGCGCCTGTCGTCGAGTCCGGCGACGACGAGACGCCCGAGACGCCCGAGACGTAAGTCTCATTTGCGCGCACGCCACTTCCCTTTTTCAAGGGGTAGTGGTAGAAGTGTGAAGCGAGGGGTCACAAGCTACGACCGGAAATGGGGAGCCTGCCAGTGGCCTACAGCAAGCAGGTCGACCTGCTCGAGCCCATCGACATGGCCGAGCATCTCGACAAGATCGAGCTCTATCTGGGACAGGTCTGCGCGATCGCGGGCATCTCGAAGATGCAGCTCGATTACTGGACGAACAAGGCTCAGATCCCGACGAAGGGCAAGAAGCAGCGGATCTACGACATCGACGCGCTCGAGACCGTGATGCTCATCAAGCAGGCCAAGGACAAGGGCCTGAACCTCGGCGCGGCGATCGAGGCCGCCCGGAACTTCCGCGAGCAGCGCCCCGAGCCCGTTCACCCCGCCGCAGCCGACTAGCGGTTCGTGTGTAAGCGGACCCACTCGTCGTAGCGCTGCTCGAGCACGCGCAGGATCGCGGCCAGGAGCGGCGCCCGCAGCCACTTCCGGCCCGTCTCGACCCGCAGTGACGACGGCGGCTTCGGCGTCCCCGCAGGCAGCTCTTCCGCCGTCTGGTTGACGTTGACGCCGATCCCGAGCACGACGCGGCCGACACTCGCCTCGGGCAGGATCCCCGCGACCTTGCGGCCGTCGACGAGGACGTCGTTCGGGTGGCTCAGCTCCGCGGCGACACCCGTCTCCTCGCGCAACGCCGCCGCGACGGCCTCGCCGGCGACGAGCGAGAGCTCCGGCCACAGCGCCATCGGCGGTGCGGGTCGCAGCAGCACGGAGAAGAGCAGCGCTTGCCCGGCCGGCGTCTCCCACGTCCGTCCCAGGCGACCGCGGCCGTGCGTCTGGAGGTCCGTCGCCACGGTCGTCCCCTCGGCCTCGTCCTCTTCGAGCAGGCGCTGGGTCGAGGCGCATTCCTCGACGAAGCGGTACGGGTGTCCCAGGCGCCCCTGCAGCAACGGCTCGACAGAGGCGGGAGATAGATCCGACACCCGCATCTAGACTAACGCGGCCGTGGGGAGGATCAGGCAGCCGCTGCGCGAGCGCGGCCTCGACTACGCGAGCCTCAGCGACCCGGTGCTCGTGACGCGTGCGAAGGCCGGCGACGCATGCGCTCTCGAGGCACTCTGCGTCCGCCACGCGCCGCGGGTGGAGCGGCTCGCACGGCACCTGCTCCGCGATCCCGAGGACGCTCGCGACGCGGCGCAGGAAGCGCTGGCGAAGCTCTGCGTCCGCCTGAAGCAGTTCCGCGGCGAGTCGCAGTTCTCGACGTGGCTGCACCGGCTCGTCGTCAACACGTGCCGGGACGTCGCGGAACGGCAGCGCACGCGCGTGCACGACCCGCTGCCCGACGAGCTCGGCGCCGACGTGGAGCACGACCCGATGCGCGGCGTGCGGATCACCGAGCTGCGGCGCGAGCTGTGCGACTCGCTCGCCGGCATCTCGCCGGAGCAGGCGCAGGTGATCATGCTGAAGGACGCGCTCGGCTACACGTTCGAGGAGATCGCGGCCGCGGCCGGCATGCCGGTCGGAACGGCCAAGTGCCACGCGCATCGGGGTCGCAGCCGGTTGCGCGAGCAGCTCGAAGACCGCGACGTGGCGTGACCCCCACGCCCTCAGCCGCCTTCGGCTCCCGCGCGGCGGAGCCGCGCTCTGCCGAAGGCTCGCCTCCCTGGCGGCAGGACGCTGCGCTCGCGCCGCTTGTCCGTACCGGGACGTCCTGTCCTTCGCGTCGCTCGCTTGCCTCCTTTGCCAGCGGGGCGCTGAGGAGGTGAGCGGGATCCCGGCCACGCCGTTCGGGCGGGAGACCATCGAGTCGATCATCCCGCACCGTCCCCCCTTCCTGCTCGTCGACGAGGTGGTGGAGCTGGA
>DASTZY010000067.1:0-14680 GCA_035764085.1 Gaiellaceae bacterium | reverse complement strand
ATCGCGCCGCGCATCCGCGCGTGCAGGCGGCGCACGGTCTCGAGGTTGTGGTTGAAGACCTCGGGCCGCGCCGCGAGCACCGTTCGGAGCGCCTCCTCCTCGACGCCGAGGAAGTCGGGCGTCAGCACCTCGACCGACGCCTCGGGCAGCTTCGCCTTGAGCGCGCGGATGGTGGCCGCGTAATGGCCGGCCCCGCGGTCGGGCACGTCGTCCCGGTCGACCGAGGTGACGACGACGTGCTTGAGCCGCATCTGCGCCGCGGCCTGGGCGAGCCGCAGCGGCTCGAGCGGGTCGGGCGGCGACTCGGGCTTGCCCGAGTGGACGTAGCAGTAGCGGCAGGCGCGCGTGCACGTGTCGCCGAGGATCTGGAACGTCGCGGTGCCGCGCCCCCAGCACTCGGAGATGTTCGGACAGCGGGCCTCCTCGCAGATCGTGTGCAGCGAGAGACCGTGTACGAGCTTCTGGACGTCGAAGTACGAGCCGTCCTTCGACGGCGCGCGCACCTTCATCCACTCGGGCCTGCGGGGACGGTCGGCGACGGGAAGCGATGAGTTCATGTCCGCGTTCCAGTCTAGGTGGCATAGGGAGACCGACCGCTGCTAGCCTGAAGCGGACTCTGCAGTCCGCTTACGTAGAAGGAGTTCTATGAGCCGCCATTCCGCAAATCCCTGGGTCGTACTCGTCATCATCTGCCTCGCGCAGTTCATGGTCGTCCTCGACGCGACGATCGTGAACGTCGCCCTGCCGCACATCCAGACCTCGCTCGGCTTCAAAAACGAGGCCAGCCTGCAGTGGGTGATCAACGCGTACACGCTCGTCTTCGCCGGCTTCCTCCTGCTCGGCGGGCGCGCGGGCGACCTTCTGGGACGGAAGAGGCTCTTTCTCATCGGCCTCGTCGTCTTCACGGCGGCGTCGCTGCTCGACGGGATCTCGACCAGCTCCGGCGAGTTGATCGGCTTCCGGGCCCTGCAGGGTCTCGGCGCGGCGCTCATCTCGCCGGCCGCCCTCTCGATCATCTCCACGACCTTCGCCGAGGGGAAGGAGCGCGCGCGGGCGCTCGGCGTCTGGGCCGCGATCGCGATCGGCGGTTCCGCGGTGGGCCTCGTGCTCGGCGGCGCGCTGACGCAGTCGTTCTCGTGGCGCTGGATCTTCTTCGTCAACGTGCCCGTCGGCATCCTCACCTTCCTCGCGGCCACGCGCCTCGTGCCCGAGTCGAAGGACGAGAACGTGCACAAGGGCTACGACCTCGCCGGCGCCGTGACCGTCACCGGCGGGTTGATGGCGCTCGTCTATGGGCTCGTCAACTCGGCCTCGCACGGCTGGGGCTCCACGACGACGATCGTCTCGTTCATCGGGGCCGTCCTCCTGCTCGCCGCCTTCGTCGCGATCGAGCAGCGTTCGGCCGAGCCGCTCGTCCGGCTTTCGATCTTCCGCGTGCGCTCGCTGCTGACCGCGAACCTCGCGATGTTCCTCGCCTTCTCGGGGATGTTCGCGATGTTCTTCTTCAACTCGCTCTACATCCAGAGGGTGCTCGGCTTCGGGCCGCTCAAGGCCGGCGTCTCGTTCCTGCCCTTCACCGCGGGGGTCATGATCTCCGCCGGCCTCGCCTCGGGCCTGGCGCCGCGCGTCGGCGTCCGGCCGGTCGCCGCCGTGGGCATGGTGCTCACGGTCCTCGGGATGATCCTGTTCGCCCGGATGCCGGTCGACGGCTCGTACGCAACCGACGTCCTGCCGGGCATGATCGTCGGCTCGCTCGGCATGGGAGCGATCTTCATGCCGCTCACGCTCGTCGCGACGACCGGGCTCGAGGACGAGGACCAGGGGCTCGCGTCCGGCCTCTTCAACACCTCGCAGCAGGTCGGCGGGGCGCTCGGCCTCGCGATCTTGACGACGATCGCCACGAGCCACACCCACGGCGCCTCGGCAGCCGCGCAGGTGCACGGCTTCCACTGGGCCTTCGCGGGCGCGGGCGTCCTCGTCGCGCTGAGCCTCGTCACGATGCTGGCACTGCTGCGCAAGCGGCACGTGGCTCGGATCGAGGCCGCGGCCGAGGCCGAGCCGGCTCTGGCCGCGTAGATGACCGAGCTGCGCGCCGACGCGCGGCGCAATCTCGAGCGGGTGCTCGACGCGGCGGAGCAGGCCTTCGGCGCGTCGGGCCCCGACGCGAGCATCGACGAGATCGCCCGCCTCGCGGGCGTCGGGCACGGCACCGTCTTCCGCCGCTTCCCGAGCAAGGACGACCTGATGTTCGCCGTGATCGAGCGGCACGTCGGGGAGATGCAGGCCTTCGCGAGGGAGGCGCTCGCCGCCGCCGATCCCGGCGAGGCGTTCTTCGACTTCGTCCACCGGGTCGCGGAGCTGAACATGAGCACGCCGGGACTGCACCGCTGCGTCGTTCACTGCGGCGACAAGCCGCGCGCGGCCGAGCTCGAGAAGCTCGCGGACCGGATCGTCTCGCGCGCGCAGCGAGCCGGTGCGGTGCGGCGCGACGTGAAGGCAGAGGATGTGCGGCTGCTCGTCCGCTCCGCGCTGACGAACGCCCCGCCGGGCCAGTGGCGGCGCTACCTCGACGTCGTGCTCGACGGCCTGCGCGCATAGATTCCGGGGCGTGGGCTGGTACGTCGGCAACGTCCGCGACATGAAGTGGTGGCACCGCGACGGGCGCGGCTCGGTCGCCGAGCTCGTCGAGGACGCGGACGCGCAGGTCGGCGTCAACCTCTTCGTCCTGGGCCCGGGCGAGCCGATGTCGATGTACCACTGGGAGGCCGACCAGGAGGACTTCCTCGTCCTCTCGGGCGAAGCCCTGCTGATCGTCGAGGAAGAGGAGCGCCCGCTGCGGCAGTGGGACTTCTTCCACTGCCCGCCGAACGTGCCGCACTCGATTGTGGGCGCCGGCTCGGGCCCGGCCGCGCTCCTCGCGATCGGCGCGCGCGGGCATCAGGACGGGCCGGACTGGGGCGGCTACCCGTACTCCGAGGTCGCGCTGAAGCACGACGCGAGCGCCGAGGAGGAGACGACCGACCCGAAGGTCGCCTACGCGCGCTTCCCGCAGCGACAGGAGGCCGAGTTCCCGGAAGGATCGCTCCCCTCCTGAGCTTGTAACAAGTTGTTACTTGCTGAGGGAGGCGTGGATGGGCTGGGCCCAGAGCCCGATTCCATCCTCGGCCGGCAGCTCCTCGAGTTCGAGCCCGAAGACGTCCTCGAGCGCCGCGACGGCATGCGGCCGGACCTCGTCGACCGTCACGGGACGGTCGAGCTCGCGCGCGATCGTGGTGAACGTCGCGTCCTCGAGCCCGCAGGCGGTGATCCAGTCCGTAAACGGCGCCGGGTCGAGGTCGACGTTGAGCGCGTAGCCGTGCGTCGTCACCCAGCGCGAGACGTGCACGCCGATCGAGGCGATCTTGCGCGGGGGCCGCGCGAGCCAGACGCCGGTCAGCCCTTCGAGGCGTGTTCCCTCGACTCCGAGCGCCGCGAGCGTTGCGATCAGCGCCTCCTCGAGCTTCCGGACGTACTCCTTCACGTCCCGGCCGTGCCGCTTGAGATCGAGGATCGGGTAGCACACGAGCTGGCCCGGGCCGTGGTAGGTCGACTTGCCGCCCCGGTCGGTCTCGACGACCTCGACCTCCGCTCCGTCGGGCACGTGGAGCTCGGCGCTTTCGTCGGTGCGCCGGCCGAGCGTGACGACGGGCGGATGCTCGAGCATGACGATCGTGTCCGGGATCGCCCCCTGCGAGACGGCGCCCGCGAGGGAGCGCTGCAGGTCCCACGCCTCGAGGTACGGCACCTCGCCGAGCTGAAGGAGGTAACCGCCGGTCGCCACGGGCCTCAGGCTAGCGTCCGACCCGTGCGCGCAGTCGTGCTCGTGGAAGGGGTCACCGACCGGATCGCCCTCGAGGCGGTGGCCGGCCGGCTCGGCCTCGATCTCGACGGGGTCGAGATCGTCCCGATCGGCGGCGCGCAGGCGATCCGGCGAGCGTCGGCGCGGTACGAAGGCGAGCGCGTCGCCGGGCTCTGCGACGTCGGAGAGGAGCGCTGGTTCCGGCGGGTGCTCGGCGACGCGACGTACGTCTGCGTCAAGGATCTCGAGGACGAGCTGATCCGAGCGCTCGGCACCGATCGCGTGCAGGACGTGATCGCGGCGCAGGGCGAGCTCGACACGTTCCACAGCTTCCAGAACCAGCTCTTCTGGCGCGGGCGGCCGGTCGAGCAGCAGCTTCGCCGCTGGCTGCAGAACGGCGGCAGGCAGCACCGCTACCCGCCGCGGCTCGTCGAAGCCATGGAGCCGGACGAGCTTCCGCGCCCGCTCGTCGGCGTGCTCACGCATGCCTGAGGTCTGGTCGGCCGAGGAGCAGGTCGGCGAGGACCGCGCCCGCGGGCTCCTTCGCAGGAGGTTCCCCGAGCTCGCGGCGGACGCGGTGACGCTCGTGAGCGAGGGCTGGGACTACGTCGTCTTCCGGGTCGACGGCGAGTGGGCGTTCCGCTTCCCGCGGCGCGAGATGGTGGTCCCCGGGACAGAGCGGGAGATCGCCGTGCTACCCGAGCTCGCGAAGCGGCTGCCCGTGGGCGTCCCCGCGCCGGTCTACGTCGCGCGGCCGGGGAACGATTTCCCCTGGCCGTTCTACGGCGCGCGGTATCTCGAGGGCGTCGAGGCCACGGGGCACGCGGTCGATCCGATCGCGCTGGGCCGCGCGCTACGCGCTCTGCATGCGCCCGAGACGCTCGCCGCCGTGGGAGACGGCCTGCCGACCGATCCGCTGGGCCGGGTGGACATGGCCCTTCGCCTGCCGCGCCTCCGCGAGCTCGGCGTCGACGCTCCGGCACTTGTGGCGGCCGCCGGAGTGC
This sequence comes from Gaiellaceae bacterium, assembly GCA_035764085.1. Taxonomy (GTDB): domain Bacteria; phylum Actinomycetota; class Thermoleophilia; order Gaiellales; family Gaiellaceae; genus Palsa-739. The sequence continues at coordinate 9,838 of DASTZY010000067.1, read as the reverse complement.
TCCCGCCCGCACGGCATACGGCCGTCTGTCACGGCGACCTCCACATGCGCCAGCTGCTCGTGGAGGGAAGCGCGCTCACCGGCATCGTCGACTGGGTCGACGTATGCCGCTCGGATCCGGCCGTGGACCTCTCGGTGGCGTGGAGCACGCTCGACACGAGTGCGCGCCACGCGTTCTTCGAGGCGTACGGCGAGGTCGGCGAGGAGACGAGGGTGCGCGCGCGGGTGGTCGCGGCTTTCCTGTGCGCGATGCTCGCCGACTGGGCGCGGAAAGAAGACGTGCCGCTCGTGCTCGACGCCGCGCTCGCCGGCCTGGCGCGGGCCGTCGCCGAGGGCTAGCCTTCCTCGCTCTCCCAGTGCTCGAGCCGCTCGCGCAGGTCGCGGAGGAAGCGGCCTGCGAGCGCGCCGTCGACGAGCCGGTGGTCGTACGTCAGCGTGATGTTCATCATCGGCTTGATCGCGATCGCGTCGTTGCCGCTCTCGTCGGTGATGACCCACGGCCGCTTCACGAGTGCGTAGGTGCCGAGGATCGCCGACTGCGGCTGGCTGATCACCGGCGTGCCGTGGAAGGTGCCGTAGCCGCCCGGGTTGGTGATCGTGAACGTCCCGCCCTGGACGTCGTCCGGCACGAGCTGCTTGCTGCGCGCCTTCGCGGCGATCTCCGAGATCCCGCGCGCGAGGCCCAGCAGGTTCAGTCCCTCCGCGTTGCGGAGCACCGGGACGATCAACCCCTTGCCCTCGGCGAGCTCGACGGCGATCCCGAGATTGACGAAGCTCCGCGTGACGATCGAGTCGCCGCGCATCTCGGCGTTCACGTACGGGTAGTCGCGCAGCGTCTCGACCGAGGCCTTCGCCACGAAGGCGAGGTACGTCGGGTTGACGCCGTAGGCCGCCTGGTACTCCTTCTTGAGCTTCTCGCGGACGGACACGATGCGCGAGAAATCGACCTCGATCGCGCTCGTGACGTGGGCGGAGGTGTCGAGGGAGCGGCGCATGTGCTCGGCGATCCCGCGGCGCATCGCGGTGATGGGCTCGACCGTCTCGCCGGGCAGCGTCTCGCCCGCGGCAACCGGGGCGGGCGCCGGGGGCTTCGGCGGAGGAGCCTCGGCCGGGGCCGCCGGGGCGGGCGCCGCCGCGGTCTCGGGCTGGGCCGGCGCCGGCGCCGGCTGCTGCTGTGCGCCGCCGGACTCGACGAACGCGAGGATGTCCTTCTTCGTCACGCGGCCGCCCGAGCCGGTGCCGGGCACCTGGGACGGGTCGATGCCGTGCTCGCCGGCGATGCGCGCGACCACGGGAGAGACGAACGCCTTGCCGTTGCCGCTCGGAGCCGGCGCCGGGGCTGCCGGAGGCGCCGCGGACGGCTCGGCCGCGGTCGGCGCAGGCGTCTCGGCCGGGGACGCAGCATCGGCCTCGGCCGCCGCCTCGGCGGTGGCGGGCTCCGGGGTCTCCTCCGTCGGGGGCGCGGGCTCAGGCTCGGCTGCCGGAGCGGGAGCCTCCGCGGCGCCGCTGCCGCCGAGCCCTGCCCCTCCAATTTGGCCGACCTTCGTCCCGACGTCCACGGTCTCGCCCTCCTGGACGAGGATCTGCGTCAGCGTCCCGGAGGCCGGGCTCGGCACCTCGGTGTCGACCTTGTCGGTGGAGATCTCGAGCAGCGGCTCGTCTGCCTCGACCTGCTCGCCCTCCTGCTTCAGCCAGCGCGTGATCGTCCCCTCCGAGACGGACACGCCCATCTGCGGCATCACGACGTCGACTGCGGTGTCCGTGGCCAACTCTCCTCCTCCTAGTACTCCGCGAGCTCGCGCAGGCCGGCGACGACGTCCTCGACCTGCGGGATGAATGCTTTCTCGAGCGGGGGCGAGAACGGGACGGGCGTGTCGGGCGCCGCAAGCCGCTTGACGGGGGCGTCGAGGTCCTCGAACGCCTCCTCCGCGATCGTCGCCGCGATCTCGCCGCCGAAGCCGCCGCTGCGCGTGTCCTCGTGCAGGACGAGCACCTTCGACGTCTTCCGCACCGACTCGAGCACCGCGGCCTTGTCCCAGGGCATGACGGTGCGCAGGTCGACGATCTCGACCGAGACGCCGTCGGACCCGAGCTGTTGCGCCGCCTCGTCCGCGGTGTAGACCATCGCGCCCCACGTGATCACCGAGACGTCGTCGCCCCCGCGGTGGACGCGGGCCTTGCCGAGCGGCGTCGTGTAGCGCTCCTCGGGAACCTCGCCCTTGATGCGCCGGTAGAGGTGCTTGTGCTCGAAGTAGAGGACTGGGTTCGGGTCCTCGATCGCGCTGATCAGGAGGCCCTTCGCGTCCTCCGGCGTCGCCGGGCATACGCACTTCAGCCCCGGGATGTGCGCGAACGACGACTCGGGGTTCTGGGAGTGGAACGGCCCGCCCGAGAAGCCGCCGCCCGACGGCAGCCGCACGACCATCGGCACCGGAGTGCCGGCGCGCCAGCGCTGCTTCGCCGCGACGGTGACGAGCTGGTCCCAGCCGCAGGAGATGAAGTCGGCGAACTGCATCTCCGCGACCGGGCGCATGCCCATGATCGCGGCGCCGGTGCAGCCGCCGACGATCGCGGTCTCGGCGAGCGGCGCGTCGATCACGCGCCAGGCCCCGAACTCCTCCTGGAAGCCCAGCGAGACCTTGAAGGCGCCGCCGTAGACCCCGACGTCCTCGCCGATCAGGAAGACGCGCTTGTCGCGCCGCATCTCCGTGCGGAGCCCGTCCGAGATCGCCTGGAGATAGGTGAGTTCCGCCATCGCTACTTGTGATGCGGCGTGTCGAGGTCCTCGGGCGACGCAAAGACGCCTTCCGCGAGGCGCGACGGGTCGGGCTGCGGTGACTCCTCGGCGCGCTGCAGCGAGTCGTTGAGGAGCTTCTTGACGCCGGCCGCGATCTCGTCTTCCTCGTCGTCGGTGAGGTCGGCGTTGTCGCGCAGCCAGCTGCGGAAGCGCTCGATCGGGTCGGACGCTGCCCACTGCTCGAAGAGCGGCTTCGGCACGTAGAAGGCGTCGTCGTGGACCGCGTGGCCCTCCATCCGGAGCGTCAGGCACTCGAGCAGCGTCGGGCCGCCGCCGGCGCGCGCCTTCTCGATCGCGCGCTTCGCCTCGCGATAGACGGCGAGGACGTCGGTGCCGTCGACGACGACTCCCTCGAAGCCGTACGCCTCGGCGCGGTCGGCGACGTGCTCGGTCGCGAACTCGTAGTGCGTCGGCGTCGAGTACGCCCACTGGTTGTTGTCGCAGACGAACACGACCGGAAGCTTGCGCGTGCCGGCGAAGGTCATCGACTCGTGCGCGTCGCCGCGCGCCGATGCGCCCTCGCCGAACCAGCCGACGGCGACGCGCGCTTCCTCCCGGATGCGGAAGGCGAGCGCGCACCCGGTCGCGACCGGGAGCATCGCCGGCAGGTGGCTGACCATCGCGATCAGGCCGAGCTGCGCATCGGCCATGTGGACGTTGCCGTCGCGGCCGTGCGTCGGGCCGTCCTGGCGGCCCATGTACTGGGCGAAGATCCGCCACGGCTCGACGCCGCGCGTGATGTGGACGCCCATGTCGCGGTGGAGCGGCGTGCCCACGTCGTCCGGGCCCATCGCCGTCGCGACGCCTACGGCCGCAGCCTCGTTGCCGCGGCCCGTGTAGAACGAGCCCGGGATCTTCCCCTGGCGGTAGAGGATGTGGCCCCGCTCCTCGACCCCGCGGGTGACGAGCATGTTGCGGTAGACGGTGAGCAGGTCCTCGCGGTCGAGGCCCGCCTCGCGCACCTCGTGGAGCGACCCGACCGGCCCCGCCTCTCTTGCGATCGCCATCGGCTCGAAATCTAACGATCCCAGCCGAAGGCATCGCCGACCTGCTGCAGGCGCGCCCGCGTTTCGTCGTCGCAGAGCGCGCCCGCCACCCCGGCCTCGTAGGCGGCGCGCGGGGAGACGCCGAGCGAAGCGGCCGCCTCGTAGTCGCGCGTGAGGTCGGTGTCGAACATCGCCGGGTCGTCGGTCGAGATCGAGCAGCGGACCCCGGCGGCGACGAGCTGCGGTAGCGGGTGCTCCTCGAGCGAGCGGACGACGCCGGTGCGGAGGTTCGAGAGCGGGCAGACGTCGAGCACGGTGCCCCGGCCGGCGAGCTCCGCGACGAGGCCGGAGTCCTCGACGGCGCGGACGCCGTGCCGGATCCGGTCGGCGCCGAGCGCCTCGAGTGCACCGTGTACGGACGCAGCCCCCGCCGCCTCGCCCGCGTGCGGAACCGAGCCGAGCCCGAGCGACCTCGCGTGGGCGAACACGTCGGCGTACGGCTCGGGCGGGAACTGCGCCTCGAGGCCTCCGAGGCCGACGCCGACGACGCCGCGCTCGCGGTAGCGCGCGGCCCACTCGACCGTGGCGCGCGCCTCGTCCTGCGTGAACCCGCGCGGGATGTCGGGCGTCAGCCGCACCTCGACGCCGTGCAGCTCGCGAGCCTCGTCGGCGCCGTCGCAGACACCCTCGAAGATCTCCTGCCAGTCGCAGCCGCGCCTCGCGCGCTCGGCCGGGCTGAAGATGCCCTCGAGGTAGACGCACCCGTGCGAGGCTGCCTCGGCCGCGTATTCGACCACCATCTGCCGCCAGTCCTCCTCGGTTTGCAGCGCATTCGTGGTCAGGATCCACACCTCGATGAAATGCGTGAAGTCCCGGAAGCGGTAGAGCGACTCGAGGTCGTCGGGTAGCGCGTAGTCGTTCCGCTCGGCGATCGCGCGCAGCGTGTCCGGTCGCACCGTCCCCTCGAGATGGACGTGTAACTCGATCTTCGGCTCAGGCGCACTCACGAGCGAAGAAGCGTAGGAACTGCGGCATGTGCGCGTCCCAGAACCCGGTGTCGTGCCCGCCCGGCGAGACGTGTGCACGGACGCCTGCTCGGCGCGCGTACGCGAGCGTGGCGTCGTGGAACGGATCGCTCGCGCCGAGGTCGATCCAGAGTGGATGCGGCGGTTGCAGCCTGAACACGTCGTTGCGCTCGTAGTCCTGCGCGTCGTCGAAGGCGCCCGGCGCGGTCGAGCCGGGGTTCGTCCAGAGTGCGGGCGACTGGACCCCGATCGCGCAGAAACCGGGCACGCGTGAGGCGAGGAGAAGCGCGCCGTAGCCGCCCATCGAGATGCCGCCGAGCGCGACGTGCCGCGCGAGTGTCCGCTCGACTCCGGCCCGCATCCCTTCCTGCAGGATCATCGAGCCCCATCGTCCGTCCGCGCGGTCGTGCCAGTAGCTGTCGTCACCGCCGTCGAGAAGCAGGACGTCGGGCGCGCGGTCGCCGAGCACAGCGAGAGTGTCGAAGAGCGACTGGCTGAGGAACTGGGTCGGGCCCGCGCCCTTACCGTGCAGCAGGACGAGCAGCCAGCTCCCGTGGTGCTTCGGCTCGACGAGCACCTCGTGCAGGTCGCGATGCGTCAGCCGGCTGTGGAGCGTGAACCGCACGAGCCGGGCGCCGCGCGTCGAGTGGTAGCGCGCGCCGCCGCCGCACCCGGCGAGCAGCACGAGCACGGCGGCTAAGGTCAGCGCGTGGGCAAGGCGTCGGATTGGCTGCGGGAGGAGCGTCGGAAGGTCCTCGGCGACTGGGTCGCATTCTGTCTCGGCTGCGGCGCGGCGCGCCGGTGGTTCGACGAGTTCGAGGCGGAGGTACCGGCCACCTGCCCGCAGTGCGGCGGCGAGCTGCTGCGGCGCTGCAAGGCGTGCGGCGCCCCGTTCTCCTCGATCGCAGTCGTCGACTGCGAGGAGTGCGGCGAGCCCGTCCGCCCGGCCGAGCTGTTCGGCTCCAAGATCCGGCGCGCCCGGTAGGTCAAGACGCGGCGACCGCGAGCCCGTGGCGCTCGGTGAGTACCGGGATCGTCGAGAAGTCGATCTCGAGCTCGTAGCGGTCTGCGACTTCCTTGACGGCCGGCATGTCACCTGCGGCGAGCAGGGGCGCAAGCTCACGGAAGTAGCCGGCGAAGTTGCCGGGGGAGATGAGCTCGAGGAAGCGCAGCGGCTCGTCTCCCGCGTTCCAGAACGTGTGCGCCTGGCCGCGCGGCTTCCGCACGAGCTGACCCGGCCCCGCCTCGACCACGTCGTCGCCGAGCTGCGCTCCGAGCCGGCCCTCGAGGACATAGGAGTACTCGTCCTCGTTCGCATGGGTGTGGAGCGGGGCGCCGAGCCCGCGAGGCGGGAGAGTGTGCTCGACGAGTGCGAATGCGCCCCCGGTCGCCTCGTTCTCGAGGAAGAAGCGCACTCCGAGATCGAACAGATAGACGGTGTCGTTGTCCATGCCGCTCCTTTCGGTATACAGACCGTATCGTGGAATACATACCAGATCGGTGTACACTCTGTAAAGCCAAATGACGAGGAAGTACGAGCAGAGGCAGCGGGCCGCGCAGGTCGACGAGACTCGGCGGCGGATCATCGAGGCGACCGCCGACCTGCACCTGACGCGCGGGCCGGCGGCGACGCCGCTCGCAGAGGTCGCCCGCCGTGCGGGCGTGCAGCGGCGGACCGTCTACAACCACTTTCCGGACGACGTCTCCCTCTTCGCCGCGTGCTCCGAGCACTGGCGTGCGCTCCATCCGCCGCCGGATCCGAGCGGCTGGGCGGATCTACGCCAGGGGCTCCGGGAGCTCTACGCGTGGTACCGCGAGACGGAGCCGATGACCGCGAACGTGCTGCGCGACGCCGAGGTGCTGCCTTCCCTGCGCCGCGTGATCGACTCCGGATTCGGCCTCTACCTGGAAGCGGTGCGCGACGTGCTCACGAAGGAAGCCGGCAGCGGCCGCGCTGTCGATGCTGCCGTCCGGCTCGTCACCGACTTCCACGCCTGGCGCTCGCTCGCCCCACTCGGCGACGAAGGCGCGGCCGAGCTCGCTGCAGGAATCGTCGACCTGGCTAGAAGAGATCGTCCTCGCGGAAGCCGGGCACGACCGGGCCGGTCATGATCTGCGAGAAGCGGATCACCGTCACCAGGTCGTCCGTCCCGACCTCGCGGTTATAGAGCTGGCCGAGGAAGTTCCCCATCTCGTCGGTACGGCGGATCTCCGGGTTGTCGTGCTCGATCTCGCGTGGTGACAGCTCGCCGAGCGTCTTCACCTCGACCTTGTCGATCACCGCGTCGAAGACGTGCTCGCGAGGGCTGTAGCGGACGCCGCAGAGCACGCGGACGACCATGCCCTTCTTGTACTTGCCGGATTTGTCGCCGAGCCGGATCGTGGCCGACTTCCGGCCCGACCTCAACTGGTCGGCGACGAGCGGCGAGTAGAAGTTGAGGGCGTACACCGTGGCCGGGAGTCTGCCAGCTACGGGCCCGAACGTTGAACGTGCTCCCGCGTGACCTCCTCCGGCGCCGAGCAGCCGAGCAGGCAGAGGGCGAGCGCCAGCTCCTCCCGCAGGAGCTCGAGGACGTGCCGGACCCCCTCCTCTCCCGCGGCCGCGAGGCCGAAGACAGGAGCGCGGCCCGCGAGTACCGCGCGGGCGCCGAGCGCGAGCGCCTTGGCGACGTCGGCGCCTCGCCGGATGCCGCCGTCGAGGTAGACCTCGACCCGCCCGCCGACCGCGTCGACGACCTCCGGCAGCGCGTCGAGGGTCGCGGGGACGCCGTCGAGCTGGCGGCCCCCGTGGTTCGAGACAACGATCGCCGCGGCGCCGTGCTCGACCGCGAGCTCCGCGTCCTCCGCCGTGACGATCCCCTTCAGCACGACCGGCAGCTTCCCCTCGCCCGCGATCCACTCGAGGTCGCGCCACGAGACCGAGGCGTCGAGCAGGGCGAACTGCTCGGCCGGGTTCTGGGACTCGGCGCCGATCGCCGCGCGGGCGTAGGGGAGCGGGAGGTCCGCCGGGACCTCGAACCCGACGCGGAGATCTCGCTCGCGCTGCGCGAGCCGCGGCGTGTCCACCGTGAGCACGACGGCGCTGCAGCCTGCGTCGGCGGCGCCCGCGAGATGCTCGCGCGTGACCGCGCGATCCTGGAACACGTAGAGCTGGCACCACTGGACGAGCCCGGGCGCGGCGGCCGCGATCTCCTCGTGCGACCGCGTGGAGAACGTCGACACACCCATCCCGGCGCCGGCAGCGGCGGCGGCGCGCGCCGTCGCGCACTCGCCCTCCGGGTGGTAGAGCTGCTGGTACGCGACCGGCGCGACGACGACGGGGAGCTCGAGCCGCGTGTTCAGCACCGTCGTCGCCGTGGAGATCTCCGACACGTCGCGGAGGACGCGCGGGCGGAACGTCCAGCGCCCGAAGGCGGCGCGGTTCTCGCGCAGCGTCCATTCGTCGCCCGACCCCCCGGCGAGGTATGCCCACGGGCCGGGCTCGAGCCGCTCCTCCGCGAGTCGCTCGTAGTCGGCGACGGACAGGGGCCTCTCCACGGGTTACGACTCCCCGGCGGTGCGGCGGTAGACCTCTGCCGCAGCCTCGTGGAACCCGGCGGGAAGGTCCTGCGTGGCCATGCTGCGCGCGATCTCCTCCATCTCCCCGGTCCAGCGCCAGCCCTTGCGCTGCGCCGAGCGCTCGGCGCCTGACAGTCGCTCCTCCAGCTCGGGGATCGAGAGGCGCCACTCCTCGAGCAGGGCGTGCTCGACGCCTTCGGCGCGGGCCAACTCGCGCACGGTCAGCAGCAAGGCGCCGCTGCCCTTCGTCCAGCCGGCGTACGCAGCCTTCAGAGCCGAGGCCGCACCGGGCTCGCCGCCGAGCACTCTCGCGTCCACGCTCGTGCCGGCGAAGAGCGCGGCCACCTGCTCCGCCTCGCCGCCGGACAGGTAGAGCCGCGTCGTGCCGGGCTGCTCCGGCGGCGGCCCGACGATCCCGCCGTCCACGAAGCGGTCGTGCAGCTGCGCGATCGACCGGGCCGTCGCGGGAGAGATCGCGTTCGCGTCGACGTAGGTTCCCGTGAAGCCCTCCCCCGACCGCGCGACGTCGACCGCGGCGTGAGGCGGGCAGACGGACAGCAGGATCTCGCAGCGGCGGCAGAGCTCGCCGACGTCGCCGGCGTCCTCGAGCCCGGCCCGCCGCGCCCGCTCGGTCGTCGCGGCACTCCGCCCGGACGACGCCCAGAGGACGGTCTCCCCGCGCGAGCGCAGTGCCGCGCCGACGGACGCTCCCATCTCGCCGGGATGCAGAAGGCCGACGACCGTCACGTCGCCACCCGCTCCAGCGCCTTGGCGGCCATCTTCCGCTCGCCGTCGTACGAGAGCAGCCGCGGCGCCTCGTCGAGCGGCAGCCAGCGCGCCTCCGCCACCTCGAGGCGCATCGCCTCGTCGATCTCCCCGATCCGCCCGCGGCCGGCCCGGCACAGGAAGAAGCTCACGACCTTGAAGACCCGCTCGCCCGATCCGCCTTCGTAGGACGCCGTGTACACGTAGCGGACGTCTCCCAGCTTCTCGACGAGCCTCCCCTCGACTCCGGTCTCCTCGCGCACCTCGCGCAGGGCCGTCTCCGCCGCGGTCTCGCCGGGGTCGATGTGGCCCTTCGGCAGGGCCCACACCCGCTTCTTGCCGCGCGGACGGATCGCCGCGACCATCGGCCGGCCGCGGATCGTCCGTACGAGCACGCCTCCGGCCGAGAACTCCCGCTCCACGTTTCCGGTTCTACCAGTTGGCACTTGCGAGGTCGGAGTGCCAGGCATACAATGCCCCCGGCACTCTCGAGGGGAGAGTGCCAGGAATTGTCACTGAGAGCAGTCAGGAGGCTCTGTATGAACCTGAAGCCACTTGGTGACCGCCTCATCGTCGAGGTCCTCGAAGAGGAGGAGACGACGACGAGCGGCATCGTGCTTCCGGATACCGCGAAGGAGAAGCCGCAGCGCGGCCGCGTCCTCGCCGTCGGCCCGGGCTCCCGGGACGACAACGGAAAGTTCGTCCCGA
>DASTZY010000066.1:0-13603 GCA_035764085.1 Gaiellaceae bacterium | reverse complement strand
TGGGCCAGCGTCCTCTCACCTGACCTTTTTCAAAGAGCTGACTGCCAAGTTGTAAGGCGGCCCAGACTTATCTCGTCCTGCGAGGGCTTAGAGCCGGTGCGCGTTCACGATCCGCTGGAGGAACTGTCGCGTCCGCGTCTCGCGCGGCGAGCCGAACATCTGCTCGGGCGGGCCCTGCTCGAGGATGACTCCGTCGTCGAGGAAGCACACGCGTGTCGCGATGTCGCGGGCGAAGCCCATCTCGTGCGTGGCGATCACCATCGTCATCCCGCCGGCGGCGAGTTCACCGATCACGTCCAGCACCTCTGCAACGAGCTCAGGATCGAGCGCGCTCGTCACCTCGTCGAGCAGCATCAGTCGCGGTTGCATGGCGAGCGCGCGCACGATGGCGACGCGCTGCTGCTGGCCTCCGGACAGGTGGTCGGGAAACGCCGACACCTTGTCGGAGAGGCCAAAGCGGTCAAGCAGTACGCGCGCCTGTTCCTCGGCCTCGCGGCGGCCCTGGTGGAGCGCGAGCCTGGGCGCCAGCGTGACGTTGTCGAGCACGCTCATGTGTGGGAAGAGGTTGAAGGCTTGGAAGACGATCCCGATCCGGCGGCGAACCCGGTTCACGTCGACGCCGCGCCGGGTGATCTCCTCTCCCGCGACCACGATCCGGCCCGCATCGACAGGCTCCAGCAGGTTGAGGCAGCGCAGCAGCGTCGACTTTCCGGAGCCCGAGGCGCCGATCAGGCAGATCACTTCGTGCTCGCCGACAAAGAGGTCGATGCCATCGAGGACGAGGTTCTGGCCGAACGATTTGCGCAGTCCCTCGATCTGGAGCGCCGCCGCGGTGTTCACGCGTAGACCCCTTGCGCCTGGCGGCGGCGGCGGTCGCGTGCGATCAGCCAGTCGGTGAAACGCGCGAGCGGGATTGTGATCGCGACAAAGAGAAGCGCCGCCACGAGATAGGGCGTGTAGTTGAACGTTGCGTCGGTGTCGATCGTGGCCTGCTGGAACGCCTCGATCGCGCCGAGGACGCCCACTAGTGCCGTGTCCTTCTGCAGGCCGATGAAGTCGTTGAGCAACGGCGGAATCACGCGTCGGACCGCCTGGGGGAGGATCACCTTGCGGAGAGTCTGCCCCCGGGTGAGCCCGAGAGAGCGCGCGGCCGCCTCCTGGCTCGGATGTACCGAGTCGATGCCCGCCCGGTAGACCTCGGAGACGTACGCGCTGTAGACGAGTACGAGCGCGACGATCCCCCAGAAGGTCGTAGAGGTGGGCACGCCCGAGAGCTGCAACGCAGGTGCGCCGAAGCCGAGCATCGCGATCACCAGGATCGTCGGCACGCCGCGAAAGAAGTCTGCATACACGATCGCAAGGGCCCGCAGCGGGAAGAAGACCGGCCCAGGGAGGCTCCGCAGCACGGCGAGTAGGAGCGCGAACGGGAGGATCAAGCACTCCGCGATCAGGAAGATCTTGCAGTTGAGGAGGAACGCCCTCGCGATCTCGGGAAACGACGACTTGAAGTACGCCCAGTCGAAGAACGTCTGGCGGACCTCCGGCCAGCCGGGCGAGTTGGTGATGGCCACACCCACGGCGACAAGGAAGACGATCGTCGAGAGCAGCGCGATCGCAACGCCCCGGCGACCGTCGCCGCCCGAGCTCAACGTGCCGAGGATGCGCGAGCGCCTCGGCTCGTCTACTTCAAGACCGGCGCGCCGGTCGCCTTCGCTAGCCACTTCTGCTGGATCTGTTGCAGCGTCCCGTTGGCGCGCAGCTTCGCAAGTGCTTGGTCGACGCACGCGGCCAGCGAGTTGCCCTTCGCGAAGACCATGCCGAAGTAGCCGGCGCCACCGCCTCCTCCCTCGAACTGTCCGAGCACCTTCGAGTTCGGCACCTGGGCGGCTGAGACGTAGAACGCGGTCGGGAGGTCGACCACGAGGCCGTCAATCTGTCTGTTCTTCAGCGCCTGCACCGCGCCCGCGTTCTGCGGGTACACCGCCGGCTGCTTCGTGGGCTTGATCGTCGATGTGATGAAGGTGTAGCTCGTCGTCCCGACCTGCGCGCCGAGCTTGAACGGCCGCAGACCCGCGATCGAGTCCACGGACGCGATCTTCGTCCCCTTGAGAACAACAACCGCCTGATTGACGTCGTAGTACGACTTGCTGAAGGTGACGACCTTCGCGCGCTCAGGCGTGTACGAGATCTGATTGATGTCGAAGTCGAACGCCTTCTTGCCCGGCGCGAAGGAACGGTTGAAGGGCACATACGTCCAATGCACAGCGGCGGGGGTGAAGCCGAGCTGCTTCGCGACCGCGTACGCGGTCGCCGACTCGAACCCCTTTCCGGTCGAGGGGTCGTTGATCTTCCAGAAGGAGCTCTTCGTGCCGCCGGCGTACCACGGCGGGTAGGCGGGGTTGTCCGTGCCGATAGTGAGTTGCCCCGGCTTCACCAGCGTCAGCTTCGATTTCGCGCACGAGGACGCCGCCGCGTTCGTCGTGGTCGTCGTGCTCGATCCTCCGCCGCATCCCGCCGCTGCCGTCGCCGTGGTCGTCACCACGGCTGCGAGCGCGACCAGGCGCAGTTGGCGGCGCGCTCCCATTACGGCGGCGAGCCTATCAGCGCCCGCGGCCAAGACGGGGTTCAGCTTCTTCGCTATTAGTGCCTGATCGAACTCCGGTCCGCACGTCCGAACGAGGCCGACACGCTGCTTGCGATCCAACGCGAGGCAGCAGTGGGCGCGTATGCGCACATCTATCCACCGGAGCAGTACCCGTTTCCCGACGCTGCGGTCCGCGATGTCTGGGCGGAGGCACTCTCCGACCCAGATGTAGAGGTCTATGTCGCCGAGGTTGACGGCGTGCCCGCGGGCGCTGTATCGGTCGGCAAGGGCTTCCTGAGCACGCTTTACGTCCTGCCCGTCTACCAGGGCGGCGGTGTCGGCTCGGCGCTCCACGACCTCGCGCTCGAGCGTCTACGCGCACAGGGCTTCCAGGAGGCAAGGCTCTGGACGCTGGAGGGGAACGAGGCCGGCCGCCGGTTCTACGAGCGCCGGGGCTGGTCGCTCACGGAGGAGACGCGCGTCGTTCCGTACCCGCCGAACCCGCTCGACGTCCAGTACGCGCTGCCGCTCGGCCCGACCTGATCCCCACCGATCGGGCACACCGCCCAGGCCTCAGGCGCCCAGCGTGCGCAGCTTGTCCGGGTCGGCGACCAGGTCGATCTCGACGATCCGGTCCTGGGCGATCGTGAAGCCGATCACGGCGATGGGCCGGTCGCGCGGGATGACGATCAGGCCGGCGCTGCCGTTCACGACGGCGGATCGCGCGAAGCTCGCGAAGCGAGGAGCCCGCGCAAGGACCTGCTGGGCCACGGCTGACGCTCCGTTCGTGACCGGCCGAGCGCCGGCGACCGCGATCCGGCCGCGGTCGGCGCGGAAGACGACGTCCGGATCGAGTACCTCGAGGAGTGCCTCGAAGTCGCCGTTGCGGGCCGCGGCGAGGAACGCGTCTACCACCTCGCGCTGACGCGCGAGATCCGAATCCGCCTCGGGAGTCGCGCCGCGGACGCGCCGCCGCGCGCGGCTTGCGAGCTGACGGGTCGCGGCTGGACCCCGCTCGACGATCGGCGCGATCTCCTCGAACGGCATCCCGAACATGTCGTGCAGGACGAAAGCGAGCCGCTCGGCCGGCGTCAGCGTGTCGAGCACGATGAGCAGCGCGAGACCGACCGAGTCGGCGAGGAGCGTCTCGTCCTCGGGATCGTTGGCCGGAAGGGTGACGATCGGCTCGGGCAGCTCCGAGCCGACGAAGTCCTCGCGACGCGCACGGCGGGTGCGCAGCACGTCGAGGCAGACGCGGGCGACGACGGTCGTCAACCAGCCGCGCATGTTCTCGACCTCGCTGGTCTCGGAGCGGTTCAGACGGAACCAGGACTCCTGCACCGCGTCCTCCGCCTCGCTCAGCGAACCGAGCATCCGGTACGCGACCGCCTCGAGGTGGGCGCGATGCTCCTCGAACTCTCTCGCCAACCGCTCTCCGTCGCTCACCGTCACATCCTTTCCGCGCGATCCGTCATCAGGGAGACGAAGCACGACGGATCGATGTGACAAGGAGACAGCGATGATCGAAGTGGAGAAGCTCCGCAAGGTCTACGCCGGCGGAGTCGAGGCGGTCGCAGGCATCGATTTCGAGGTCGCGCCGGGCGAGGTGTTCGCGCTGCTCGGCCCGAACGGGGCCGGCAAGTCGACCATGATCGGGATGCTGACGACGACCGTCCGGCCGACGGGCGGCACGGCGCGGCTCGCAGGTTTCGACGTGCGGACGCAACAGCTCGCCGCGCGCAAGGTGAGCAGCGTCGTCTTCCAGGACTCGGTGGTCGACCGCTCCCTGACCGGTCGCCGCAACCTCGACCTGCACGGTCGCCTGTGGGGCGTCGAGCCCGGGGAAGCCGAAAGGCGAATCGAGAAGCTCGTGGACGCGGTCGGGCTGCGCAACCTCGTCGACCGTCCCGTCGGCACCTACAGCGGCGGCGAGCGCCGTAGGCTGGAGATCGCCCGCGCCCTCGTCTCGAGCCCGCGCGTCCTCTTTCTCGACGAGCCGACGGTCGGCCTCGACCCGCGCATCCGCGCGGAGCTGCTCGACATCCTGGCCGGGTTGCGTGGTCGCGACGAGCTGACGATTCTCGTCACCACCCATTACCTCGACGAAGCCGAGCACCTCGCCGACCGCGTCGCGATCATGCATAGCGGCCGCATCGTCGCCCTCGACACACCAGAAGGGCTGAGGTCCGGTCTCGGCCGCGAGCTCGTCGAGGTGCGCGTCGACGGCGACCCGGAACGTGCCCTCGCCACGCTCCGCTCGCGCGGCATCGCCCGTGACGACGCCTTCACCGTCGGTTCGAGCCTCACAGTCCCACTCAACGGCCACACGAGCAGCGAGGCGATCGCTGCCATCCACGAGCTCGGCCTCGCCTCCGCGGTAAGCGCCCGGCAGCCGACGCTCGACGACGTCTACCTGCACCTCACCGGTGGCCGTCTCGCCGACGCCGCGTGAACGAAAAGGAGAAGAGCCAATGACCGCCCTTGCCCTCAGCCCGCTCGCAACGCTCTCGCGGCGACGGCTGCAGCTGACCGCCCGCACGCCGCGCGAGCTGCTCGTCCCACTCCTGACGCCGATCATGTTCGCGCTCGTGATCGCACCGGCACTGAAGACCGCACTCCACACGCCCGCGAGCTACGAGTCGTACGTCGCGATCGGGACGATCGGGCTCCTGATCCCGCTCAACACGATGTTCGCCGGGCTCGGCGTGATCGTCGACCGGGAGAGCGGTGCCCAGCGCGAGTTGCTCGCCGCGCCTGTCCCGCGGGCCCTGCTCATACTCGGGAATCTGCTCGTCGCGCTCGCGATCACGGGCCTGCAGGTCGGCGTGCTGATCGCCGTCGCCGTCGCCCGCGGCATCGACTTCCACGCGAGTACGACCGGCGTCCTCTGGTTCCTCGGCGCGGCCGCGCTCTTCACCGTCGGCATGTACGGGGCGGCGGAGGTACTTGCCAGCCGCGCGCCGCGGCAGGAGGAGTACATCGCGCGAGTGCCGGCGATCGCGATTCTGCCCTGGTTCCTCGCAGGTGCGCTCTTCCCGATCACCGCGACGCCCGTCGGGCTGACCTGGGTCGCCCGCTTCCTTCCGCTCACGCACGGACTGGCCCTGATGCGTTACGGCCTGATCGGCGACAGCTCCGGCCTGCACAACATCTGGCGGATGTCGAGCGCTCCGGAGATGGCCGCGCTCAGCCTCGGTGTCGTCGGGCTCTTCGCGGTCCTGTTGACGGGAGTCTCGGTGCGCGTCTTCACGAGGGCAGCCCTCAAGTGACGTTTGCTGCCGATGTCGTGCGGGTTCAAGTTCCGCCCGGCATTGCTGCCCCTCTCGCAGCTAGACACGAACGTCACACAGTGCTATGCCACAGTGGAACCGGTTGCACTGCGGCTGCTCCCGAGAACGTCGAGGAGAGGTGGCGGTGTCCGAGAACGGGAAACAGCCGACGCGGAGGACGGGGGCGACGCTCTTCTCCGAGCTCGTGCGCGCCCATTACCGGCGCGAGGCCGAGGCGGAGAACGGCGTGGTCGGGGGCGGGAAGGCGCAGGCGGATTTCGAGGCGAAGCTCACCGAGTTCGAGCACGAGGTCGGGCAGATCGACAGCGTCTACTGGTCGAGCCGGCGCCCGTCCGCGGTCGCCCTGACGATTGGAGAGCCGCACGGGGTCAAGAACCCGTTCAAGGACACCGAGACCGAGGT
This sequence comes from Gaiellaceae bacterium, assembly GCA_035764085.1. GTDB lineage: Bacteria > Actinomycetota > Thermoleophilia > Gaiellales > Gaiellaceae > Palsa-739. Next base: position 7,327 of record DASTZY010000066.1, on the reverse strand, counting down.
CCGCCTGCATCGCGTCACCGACTGGGTCACCGGGGACCGCTCCGAGATCGCCGACCTGCTGCACGACTGCGACCTGCTGGCGATCCGGGTCGGCGAGGTTCTGCGCGGCGCGAGCGAGCGGATCACCATGCGCTGGATCTTCTCCGTCCAGGAGCATCTGCTCGGCTTCTTCGAGCGCACCGACCCGACCGCGCCACGACTGCGCCGGTGGGTCCTGAACGGCAAGAGGGACATGGATCGCGCGGAGCTGCGGCTCGTCTTGGCTCAGCGCCAGGAGCTCGCCAGGATCGAGGAGTACTACCTCCGGATCGCCGGCAAGGCGGGCCGCATCGTCTACGTCTCGGGGATGATCGCCGGCGCGGTCTTCATCGCGCTCGTCTGCGCGCTGATCGCGGTCGGGCTCGCGGTCTGGTACCCGGAGGGCTGGACGGCGAACGAGCGTTATCTCCTCCTCTGCGCGGGCGCCGGGGCCGCGGGCGCGCTCACGAGCGTGCTTGCACGCATGAACAGCATCGGCGGGTCGTTCACGATCGACGTCGAGCTCGGCCGGCCGCTGCTGCGCAGGCTCGGGCTCTACAAGCCGTTCGTCGGCGCGATCTTCGGCGTGGCCGTGTACTGGATCGTCACGGCCGGGCTGCTGACGACGAAGCTCCCGAAGGAGGCGCACAACGGCCGCATCTTCTTCTTCGGGATCATCGCGTTCCTCGCGGGCTTCAGCGAGCGCTTCACCGGGGTCATCTTCGGAGGCGCCGAGCGCCTGATCTCGGGCGATCCCGGTGACACGGGCGCGTCGGACGCCCGCGGCCAGGTCGACGCCAAGACGACGACGCCCGCCGTACCGCCCCCCGAAGCGAGGGCGCCCAAGCCCCCGGCGCCGGCTCGGCCCGAGTCCTGAGGGGGCGCGGCGCCGTCGACGGAGCCAACCATCGGCCCCCAGTTCCGTCGAAAGGGGTGAGATGCGAGTACTGCGGTCGAGATCCGCGGCAGACGATGCGGCGTAGAGTCGGGCGATGACGGGCCTCGAGCCGACGCTCACCCCCGGTTCGCTTCAGCCCACGGGCGACGGAGAGTTCGCGTCGGCGGCGGTCTCGCGGGAGCTCGCCGACAGCTGGCGGGGGTTGACGCGCGCAGCGACCCTCGTCGCGCTCCTGACGTGGCCCGTTCTGGTCGCCTTCTTCATGCGCCAGAACCACTGGCCGTTCTGGAAGGCGCTGCTCGTCGCCCTCCTGATCGTCGTCGGGTTCCGCGGGCTCGTCGACATGCTGTTCCGGCGCGCGATCCCGCGACCGAGCCTGTTCGGCCTCGAGAGCCCGCAGGCGCGGGAGGAGGACGTGCTCGCCCGGCGGCGCGCCTGGTTCTGGCACTTCTGGCTCCGCGTCGCGATCGGCTTCGTGACCGTCGTGACCGTCGTCTGGGTGTTCCACGGCGGCACGTGGGCGGGCACCGTCGAGTCCATCTTCCACGGGCTGGGACAGGTCCTCAGCTCGCCGCAGCTGTGGATCCAGTTCGTCTTCGTCTTCTTCCTCTTCATCTCCAACTTCGCGATCCTCATGGGCCCGCTACTGCTCATGAACCTGTCGCAGATGCGCGCCTTCGAGCCGGGCGACGCCGAGTGGGGCGTGCAGATGCAGGACGTCCGCGGGCAGGCGGAGGCGAAGGAAGAGGTGCGTCGTGTCGTCTCGATCTGGCAGTCGGGCGAGGCGTTCGAGCGAGCCGGGGGCAAGCGCGAGCGGGGCCTTCTGTTCCTCGGGGCGCCGGGAACGGGCAAGACGATGCTCGCGAAAGCCCTGGCGACCGGCTTCAACTCGCCGTTCGTGTCGATGCCGGGGTCGGGCTTCGCCGCGACCTTCATCGGCATCGACGCGATCATCGTGCGCGTGCTCGCCCGGCGGGCGAAGAAGCTCGCGCGCAAATGGGGCGGGCAGTGCATCGTCTTCATCGACGAGATCGACGCCGTCGGCATGCGGCGCCAGGCGGTCCAGCAGATGACGCCCGCCGCCGACCCGTACTCCTGGCGCGACGTCAGCGACTTCTCGTTCTACGGTCCGTGGGGAGCCCAGAACCCCTCCGGAGACCTCATCGTGGAGACGTCCCGGTGGCGTGAGCGGCTGTTCGAGCAGCGGGCGCCGGGGCGCTGGACGAACCCGCTCGTCGACCGGATCGTGAACCAGTTCCCGGGCGGCCTGCTCGGAGGCATGGGCGGGGGCGGCCAGCTGGCGCTCAACCAGCTGCTCGTGGTGATGGACGGCATCGACAGCCCGCCGTTCATGCGCCGAGTCCTGACGAACCGCATCAACACCCTGCTCGACGCGATCTACATCGTTCCGCGGCGGGTGGGGAAGGTCTCGCTGCGGATCCCGCGTGCGCGTCCCCGCGGCGAGCAGATCTACTTCATCGGCGCGACGAACGTGCCGCTGGACCGCCTCGATCCGGCGCTCACGCGGCCGGGCCGCATGGGACGTCACGTCCAGTTCCGGACGCCGACGAAGGAGGACCGGAAGGACGTCTTCGACCTGTACCTAGCCAAGGTGGAGCACGACGCCGACCTCGACGACCCGAAGCGCCGCGACGAGATCGCCCGGATCACGAACGGCTACTCGCCCGCGATGATCGACCAGGTCTGCTCGATGGCGCTGACGAATGCCCAGCACGAGGGCAAGGTTGCGTTCGGCTGGGACGAGCTCGTCCAGGCGATGACGACGATCGAGTCGGGGACTGCGGTCAACGTCATCTACCCCGAGCACGAGCTGCGCGCGGTGGCGATTCACGAGGCCGGCCATGCCGTGACCGGGCACGTCTACCGGCCCCATCTCGAGTCGAGCCGGCTCTCGACACGCATGCGCGGCGGCTCGCTCGGGCATCACCAGATGTTCGAGCGGGAGGAGCGCTTCAGCCGGTGGCAGCACGAGGAGATCGGGACGCTGATCCACGTGCTCGGCGCAATGGCGGCCGAGAACGTGTTCTACGAGGAGAACACCGGCGGCGTCGGCGGCGACCTGCAGACCGCAACGGACACCGCGGCCTGGATGGTCGGCACGGCCGGCATGCGACCTCTCCGCCTGAACCTCAACGGGAGCGTGCCCGAGGGGGAGGACCCCGACGAGGTGGAGGAGCGGATCATGAAGCGGTTCGAGCGCATCGGCCGCACGCTGATGAACCGCACGCGCGGCAGCGCCGACTTCCACGCGGACCCGATCGCGGCGATCCTCCGCGATCCCTTCAAACAGGCCGTCGCGGCGCAGATCCTCGGCCAGGCGTACGTCATCGCCGTGAACCTCGTGGCCGGGAACAAGGCTGCCGTCGACGCGATCGCGACCCGGCTCGCCGAGAAGCGCGAGCTGTACGGCGACGAGCTGGTGGAGCTCCTCGACGCGCAACGGCTGGCCAAGCCGGAGCTCGACTACACGAAGGAGGAGACGTGGCCGAAGATGTAGCCGCCGGCTCGCCTGCTCCGAAGGCGGCCGAGCGGCCGGCTGCCAGTCGCGCGGAGCGCGAGCGCAGCTCGGCCTATTACACGCGCTTCAGCCTGGCGTACACGCTCCTGGCGATGCTCGCCGTGCTGGCCGTCGGCGCGTTGGTCCTGATCCTGCTCCGGCCGAGCGGCGCGCGGGGGCCGGCGTGGTCGTCGTTCAAGCCGAGCGGCTCGGCGAGCGAGATCGAGCGCCAGATCGCGACGCGGGTCGGCTCCGAGTACAGGGCCTCGACGACCCAGAAGCTCGTCAGCGTGTTCCCCGGCGGCGGCCTCGCGACGACGCGGTTCGTCCAGACGGGCTCGGGCCAGACGAGCGTCCGGGTCCCGATCTCCCTGATCGCCGTGCAGCGCGACGTCTCGACCGGCAAGCACGACGTGGGCGACTACACCTTCTTCCAGCCCGGCTCGACGGTCACCTACGAGATGTGCGGCTTCGGCGACACCCAGCAGAACTGCGGCGTGGCTTCCCAGGTCGGGACGAATCCGACGGCGCTGCTCCACCGGGAGGCTCTCGAGCTCTCCCTCTACACCCTGAAGTACCTCCCGAACGTACGCGCGGTGATCACGTACCTGCCGCCCCCCGCGAACCCGCAGGCGGCGGCGAAAGCGGTTCTGTTCGCACGGGCGGACGTACAGCCGAACCTCCGCCTCCCGCTCGCGCGAACGGTCAAGCCGCAGCAGGTCCTGCTCGGCGTCGGCGTGCCGAACGCGAACCACGTCGCCGAGCTCAGCGCTTCGCACGTGTTCACCTCGAACTACCAGACGCTGCCCGCCGACGGCTCGGCCGCACTCGTGCTGACGCCGACGAGCGCCGGGCGCTGATCCGCCGGTCTGTCGTCCGGCCCGGCGCGACGGGGCCGTAGTCGCCGTACGGAGCCCACGTGGTCGCGCGGCTCCCAGGCCATCGTCGAACGGGCGCGGCAAGCGGATCTCGGGATTGCCGCACCCTCAGGAGTCGGTCGGCCCCATTGGCCCGCTCGGCGCTCGCTGGCAGGGTCGGGCGCGAGATCGAGAGGAGGAGGTTCGTGATGCGCGAGCTCGATCAGCGCTCGGGAAACGGTCTGGAGGTGACGCTGCTCTGGAGTCAGCGCACAGGCTCGGTGTTCGTGTGCGTGGAGGACGACCAGGCGGGTACCGGCTTCCACTTCGCCGTGGATCCTGCCGATGCCCTCGAGGCGTTCCGCCATCCGTACGGGTACAGCAGAAGGTGCGGTTCCCCGCACCACAAGATGCCGGGGCGCCCGATTGGCGACACCACGGGTCCGACGGCAGCCTGACCGGAATGGCAACCACAGGTCAGGAGGCAGAGATGAGGGGCAACATCGCTGCGCGCGCCGGACGCTGGAGCGCGGAGCACTGGAAGACGGCGGTGTCGGCCTGGCTCGCATTCTGCGTGGTCGCGATCGCGCTCGGCTCGGTCGCCGGCACGAGGATGCTCAAGCAGGCCGACACCGCCGCCGGCGGGACGCACAAGGCCGAGCAGATGCTCAAGAGCGCCGGCTTCACCGACCGGGCCGGCGAGAGCGTGCTCGTGCAGTCGGCGGCGCAGACGGTCGGCGATCCCGCCTTCCGCGCGACGGTCGCCGACGTGGTCCGCGGCGTGTCGGCCCTCCCCCAGGTCAGGCGCGTGCGCTCGCCGCTCGCGAAGGGGAACGGCGGGCAGGTCTCCCACGACCGTCGCTCCGCCCTCGTCCAGTTCGAGATCGCCGGCGACCAGGACAAGGCCGACAAGAAGATCGAGCCCGTGCTCGACGCCGTCGCCGCGGCCCAGGCGAGGCATCGCGGCTTCACCGTGGCCGAGTTCGGATTCGCGAGCTCGACGCATGAGCTGAACAACACGCTGAGCAGCGACTTCAAGCGGGCGGAGTACTCGTCCGTCCCGGTGACACTCGCGATCCTGATCGTCGCGTTCGGCGCGCTCGTCGCCGCGGGCCTCCCGGTGCTGCTGGCGTTCTCCGGCGTGCTCGCGACGATCGGGCTCTCCGCCGCCGCCAGCCACGTCGTCGCGGCGGGCGACGCGACCCAGTCGGTGATCCTGCTGATCGGGATGGCGGTCGGCGTCGACTACTCCCTGTTCTACCTCCGGCGCGAACGCGAGGAGCGCGAACGCGGCCGCTCGCCGCGCGAGGCGCTGCTGAACGCGGCCGGCACCTCGGGGCACGCGGTCTTCATCTCGGGGCTGACCGTGCTGATCGCGATGGCCGGGATGCTGTTCACCGGCAACGCGGTCTTCACGTCGATCGCGGTCGGCGCGATGCTGATGGTCGCCGTCGCCTTGATCGGGTCGCTCTCGATCCTCCCGGCGATGCTCGCCAAGCTCGGCCACCGCGTCGACAGGGGTCGGATCCCGCTGCTCGGTCGCCGCGCCGCCGGTGAGTCGCGGGTCTGGGCCTTCGTGCTCGACCGCGTCCTCCGCCGGCCGGCGCTCGCCGCTGCGCTCTCCGGCGGGGCGCTCCTTGCGCTGGCGGTGCCGGCCCTGACGCTGCACACGCAGCTGCCGAGCTTCACCGACCTGCCGAAGTCGCTCCCGATCGTCCGCACGTACGAGGCGATCCAGCGCGCGTTCCCCGGAGCGCAGACCCCGGCGAAGGTCGTCGTCGCCGCGCCGGACGTCACCTCGCCTCGAGTCCAACAGGCGATCTCACAGCTCGAGTCGCGCGCGCTCGCGACCGGGCGGATGTTCGAGCCGATCTCCACGGAGGTCAATCCGGCGCACACCGTCGAGACGGTCTCGATCGCGTTCCAGGGCAACGGCAGCAACGAGGCGTCGGTGGCCGCGCTCCGCACGCTCCGGCAGCAGGTCATCCCCTCGACGCTCGGCCGGGTTCAGGGGGTGGACGCGGCGGTGACGGGCGAGACGGCGGGAACGCACGACTTCAACGAGCAGATGAAGAGCCACGCACCACTCGTGTTCGCGTTCGTGCTCGCTCTCTGCTTCCTGCTCCTGCTCGTGACGTTCCGGTCGATCGTGATCCCGCTCAAGGCGGTCGTGCTGAACCTGCTCTCGGTGGGGGCCGCCTACGGCCTGATGGTGCTCGTGTTCCAGTACAGCTGGGCCGAGGGGATCCTCGGCTTCCACTCGAACGGCGCGATCACGTCATGGCTGCCGCTGTTCATGTTCGTGATCCTGTTCGGGCTCTCGATGGACTACCACGTGTTCATCCTGAGCCGGATCAAGGAGCTCGTCGACGGCGGGATGTCCACCGAAGAGGCGGTCTCGACCGGGATCCGCCGGACGGCGGGCACGGTGACGAGCGCGGCGGTGGTGATGGTGGCCGTGTTCGCGATCTTCGTCACGCTGCGCACGCTCGACATCAAGCAGATGGGCTTCGGCCTCGCGGCCGCGATCCTCATCGACTCGACCATCGTGCGGGCAGTGCTTCTTCCGTCGGTGATGAAGCTCCTCGGCGACTGGAACTGGTACCTCCCGAGGTGGCTCGAATGGCTTCCCGGGGGTCAGACCCGGGTCAGAGCGGGGTCAGACCCGGGCCAGACGCCGCCGGCAGTCGTTACATAAACCTCGCTAATCTCAGGTATAGTCTCTGCGATGTCGCAGAAAGTGCGCTCGTTCGACGTGCTCGTGATCGGGAGCGGGGCCGCAGGCCTCGCCGCCGCCGTCTCCGCCCAGCACGCGGGTGCGCAGGTCGCGCTCGCGACCAAGGGGTCGCTGCAGGCAAACAACTCGTCGAAGGCGCAGGGCGGCATCCAGGCCGCGTTCGGCGCCGACGACTCGGCGCAGCAGCACGCGGACGACGTCTACCGCAGCTCGCACGAGACCGCCGACCCCGAGCTCGTCGAGGTGCTGACCGGCGACGCCGCGTCCGCGATCCACTGGCTCGAGGAGCTCGGCGTCGA
>DASTZY010000065.1:0-15084 GCA_035764085.1 Gaiellaceae bacterium | reverse complement strand
TGCTGTACGCGTCCTGGTTGAACGCGACGTACGGGTTCAGCGAGTCGATTCCCGAGGCCGTGCCGAGGCGGAAGACTCCGCCGCTCGAGGCCTTCTTTCCGGATCCTGTCGCGGTCGCCGCGAAGATCCCGAATACCAGCGTGGCGCCGACCAGCGGTAGCGCCGCAAGCCACCTCTTCCTCATGTTGCCCTCCCTCTCAGCCTTCGAACGGGGACTCGTCCACCGTCAAGGTTCGTGCATCCGCGTCGAGCGTACAACGGACCCCTAGCGGGATGGAAGCCTGGTGCTTCCCGTGCCCGAGCGGGAGCTTGTAGAGAACCGGCACGCCGAGCGGTTGCAGGTGTCTGTCGAGCACGTCCTCGATCGACCTCGTAGCGCGCCAGTCGGAGACGTCGCGTGGGAGATCGCCGTAGTCGCAGCGGTTCATGTCTCCCACGACGACACCCTGCAGGTTGTCGAGTTTCCCCGCGTGACGTAATTGGGTCAACTGCCCGTCGACGTAGTACGGCGGCGCATGCGTGTCCTCGAAGAAGAGGATCGCTCCGTCGGTTTCGAGCTCCCACGGGGTGCCGAGCGTCTGCAGCAGGAGCCAGAGGCAGCCGCCGACGAGCGGCGCGCTCGCGCGGCCGGGTGCGATCGCGCGCACGTACGGATCGTCGGGATCCCGGGGAACGGGGCCGGTGACGTCGCCGCGGAGGACGGCGAGCAGGCGCTCGCGTGTGAAGTCGCTCGTGTCCCTGGCGCCGACGCCCATCAGCCCGTACCCGTAGAAGGTGGGGAAGCCGGCTCTCTGGCGGATCGGCACGTGCAGCGACGTGAGGTCCGAGTAGCCGACGAGCGGCTTCGGGTTCGCCGCGATGAGGTCGAAGTCGAGGTGGGGGATCATCTCGCTCGAGCCGAACCCGCCCTGCAGCGTCTGCACGACATCGACCTCGGGGTCGGCGAAAAGCGCGTGCAGGTCGTCTGCGCGGCGGCGCGCATCGCCCGCGACGTATTCGTCCCGCGCGTAGACGTTCGGGGCGAGCTTCACGCGGTGGCCGCGGCTCTCCCACCACTCGACGCCGCGCTCGACCTCCGAGCGCATGTCGTACGAGCTGGCGAACGCGCCGACGCCGATCGTGCCGCCGTCTCGGAGCGGTTTCATCGGCGTGTTCTACCTCGCGAGGCCGGTCAGGGTCTCGACGACCAGCGCTCCGATCGTGGCGAGGTCGTAACCGCCCTCCTGGACGACGACCGTCGGCAACTCCAGTGCGCCCAGGATCCGGCCCGCCTCGCGGTAGCCGGCTGCGCTCACCTCGAGGGGGCTCTCGGGATCCCCGGCTGCGGCGTCGACGCCGAGCGCGACGACGAGCGCGCGCGCGGAGGCCGCGAACCCTGCTGCTTCCCGGACGGCCACGAGCCAGCCGTCGTCGCCGGTCCCCGGGGCGAGGGGGAGGTTGAGGTTCGCAGCGTCGTTCTCGGCCGCGAAGCCGAGGAAATGGGGGAACCAGCCCGCGCCGGGATCGACGTGCACCGATGCGGTGAGCACGTCGTCGCGGCCGAGGAAGAGCTCCTGCGTCCCGTTGCCGTGGTGCGCGTCGATGTCGACGACGGCGACCGGGCCGCCGCCGTGCCGCGCGAGCAATTCGGTCGCCGCGACGGCGCTGTTGTTGAGGTAGCAGGAGCCGCCGTAGAGAGAGCGTGTGACGTGGTGGCCGGGCGGGCGGCCGCAGGCGTAGGCGATCGGTTCGCCGCCGGCGACGAGATCGACGGCCGTGAGGGCGACGTCGACGGCAGCCCGCGCGGCCTCCCACGTGCCCGGGCCGATGAGCGTCATCGTGTCGTAGGCGAAGCGCCCCGGCCGCGCCCATACGGCGGCCGGGGTCGGAGGCGTGCGTCCGCCGGTGAGTTCCGATCGCGCGAAGACGTACGGCACGACGCGGTCTGAGGGCAGATCGGCCGCCGACCACTCTTCCCACGCGGTGCGAAGGAATCCGACGAGCGCCGGATCGTGCACGGCGAGCAGCGCCGAATCGTCGTGCGCGGCGGCCGGGACCTCCTGCGCCCCGGTCGCGACGAGCGCCTCCCGGATCGCGAGGGCCCGCGCCGGCAGCTCGGTCGCCGGCGTTCGCACGCCGACCCAGACCTCTGCCTCCGGCTCGTGGCGCAGGCAGTCGTCGCTCCACACGAACGGCAGCATTAGGGTCGTACCATGTCACGGCCGCGCGAGGACGGCATCCTCATCGGGACGCTCGAGCCAGGGCCGCGGAACTCGATCGCGGACGTTGGGGCCACGGTCGGTCACGTCACCGTCGAGCGCACCGGCGTGACCGCGGTCGTCCCGCCGTTGCTCCCCGTTCCGGCGGGCACGGCGGTGCTCAACGGCGCCGGCGAGCTCACCGGCTCGCTCGAGATCCGGGAGTGGGGAATCCTCGAGACGCCGGTCTACCTCACCTCGACGCATGCGGTCGGGCGTGTCTACGACGGCGCGGTTTCGGTCGCGATGGCGCGCGACCCGCGCGTCGGTGTCGACGACGTCGTCATCCCCGTCGTCGGCGAATGCGACGACAGCTGGCTCTCGGACGCGCGGGTGGCGCACGTGCAGCCGGGCGACGTCGCCGACGCCGTCGCCGACGCGACCGCCGACTTCGAGCAAGGCGCAGTCGGCGCCGGCGCCGGGATGAGCTGCTTCGACTGGAAGGGAGGCATCGGCTCGGCGAGCCGGCGAGCCGGTGACCACACCGTCGGCGTCCTCCTGCTGACGAACTTCGGCTCGCGGGAGCAGCTTCGCGTCGACGGTGTCCCGATCGGTCAGCTGCTCGACGAGAAGCCGGACGCGGCCCCGGAGCCCGGCGGCAGCTGCATCGCAGTCGTCGCAACCGACGCCGCGCTTACTCCGCCGCAGCTCGAGCGACTCGCGCGCCGGGCCGGCCTCGGGCTCGCGCGCGCCGGTTCCGTGGCGCATCACGGCAGCGGCGAGATCTTCGTCGCCTTCGCAACCTCGGGCGAGCGCTCCTTCGCCGACCGCGAGCTCAACCCGCTGTTCCAGGCTGCCGTCGACGCGACGGAGGAAGCAGTGCTGTGCTCGCTCTGGGCTGCGGTCGACACGATCGGCCGCGAGGGGCGGCTGGTCCGTGCGCTGCCACGCGAGAAGGTGCTCGAGCTCTACCGCGGCCGTGGCTGATACGACCCGCCGTACAGCGGCAGCTCGAGACTCGGGCCGACGCGGTCCATCTCCTCCCACAGCTTGTTGATGCCGAAGCTGCCGCGTTCGCGCACGCGCTGCACCTGGTCGAGGTCGAGCACCGCCGTCACGAGCTCCTCGCCGACGCCGGCCTCGTAGCGCACCGCTCCCTCCGGATCGATCACGAGGCTGCGGCCGTTTCCGACCGGCGCCGCTGCGTTGACGTTGACGACCGCGACCTGGTTGACGATCGCGCCGGCGCGGGCCACGACGGTCTCGGCGTGCCGGTCGGACGTCTCCGTCAAGACCAGCTGGAAGATCGCCTCGGCGCCCTGCCAGGCGAGCGAGCGGAAGATTTCGGGGAACGCCCCGTCGTGGCAGATCGCGAGCCCGAAGCGGCCGCTGCCGTCGATGTCGAAGCAGACGGTCCGCGTGCCGGGTTGCGACGTCTCGTACGGCTGCCAGGGGAAGCACTTCCGGTAGCTCGTGACGAGCTCCCCGGCCGGCGACAGCACGAGCGCGGTGTTCGCCACGCCGCCGTTCACCCGTTCGAAGACGCTGCCGGGGATGAGCCAGAGCTCCGTCTCGCGCGCGAGCGCCCCGAGCCGTTCGGTGAGCTCCCCCGGAACCTCGACCGCGAGCTCCTCCTCGGTCGGGAGGCCGGCCGAATTGATCAGCGAGGTCAAGGCCATCAGATGAAGCTCGGGAGTGACGACGAGCTGCAGTCCGTCGAAGGTGGAGCGGAGGGCGCGCACCTGGCGTTCGAACTGCTCCAGCGTCGCAACGGGATCTCCGGGGACGCCCGCCGTTTGCAGCGCTGCCACGAAGAGCGACCGGCTCGCCATGGCGTGAGATGCTATGCCAGCGAACGCATCGGGTCTTGAAGCAGTCCCGGTTATCGCCTAGCCTCCAGCGCACTCGATCAACTCGGCCACAGGGGGCTCGCCTTGAACACGTACCACTACGTCCTCTACCTCCACCTGCTTTCGCTCTTCGTCGGAATCGGCGCCGGTGCAGTGGTCCTCGCCTGCCTCCTGCAACTCCGCGCGGCACGCACGGTGGAGCAGGCGGCGCCGTGGGGGATGATGGCCGGCAAGGTCGGGAAGCTCTTTCCCGTCGCGATCCTCGGACTCTTCGGGACCGGCGCCTACATGACGAGCGACCTGTGGACGTGGAGCACGCGCTGGATCGACGTGGCGATCGCCGCTCTCGTCGTGCTCACCCTCCAGGGCGCGGGCATCGCCGAGCGAACGGGGCACAAGCTCGGCGCGGCTCTGCAGGCGAACGGCCCCGGCCCGCTAGGCCCGGAGGCTCGGCGCATGACCCTCCATCCCGGCCTGTGGGTGGTCGAGTTCTCGAACCTCGGCATCGTCTTCGGGGTCGTCTGGAACATGACCTTGAAGCCGGGCTTCGGGGAATCGCTCGCCGCCGTGCTCATCGGCTATGCCGTCGGTGCGGTCGTCGCGCTCCTCGTCACGAGGTCGGCCCAGGAGGAGATGGGCGCAGCCACCGAGCCCACCGGCTAGCGCCATACAAATTCCGAACGCCGATTGACGCACTCGCGTCACGCGCGTCGACCCGTGCCGCCCGCATTCTGTGGGCGTGGACGATCTCGAAATCCAGATCAGCGACGTCGTGCTCTTCGAGCTTCCGACGTGGGAGGCTGCACAGGCCTTCCGCGTCCGTCTGCGGCCCCGCTGGCCGGGCTGGTCGCACGACGACGAGCCCGTGTGGCTCTTGGCGGCCGAACTCGACGACGAGACCGACAATCTCGCACTGCTCCTGCGTGAGGCCCAGGCGCTGCTAGCCGAGCTCGATCTGCCGGCGATCGTCTTCGTCCTCGACGGCCGTTCGTATGTGCTCGAGTCGGCGGAACCCGTGTACGAGCGCACCGAGAAGCAAGCTGCCTGACGCCGGGATCAGGTAGACGGCGACCCGGCGAGGCGCTCGAGCCAGTGGCGTACGAGGTCCGCGATCTCGTCGACCCCTTCGGCGGACGCGCTCTTGTTCTCCTGCGTCATCGCGAGGTCGGTCGCCGTGACCCGTGCCCGCACGCGCCCGTCGCCCTCCAGCCACGCGCGAACCACGATGACCCCGGCTCGCTCTCCGAGCGGCGCAGACATCCTCTCGCAATTTTAGAGGGCGGTCGTCAGCCTCCCGTCACCGCCGGGCCGTCGAGCATGCGCCGGATCGCGGCGGACGGTTCGACGCCGAGCTCGTCCCGCACGAGCGCCTCGTAGAAGCGGAACTGCCGGATCGCCTCGACGCGGTTCCCTTCGGCGAGATGAGCACCGATGAGTGCTCGCTGTGCGCTCTCGCGCAGTGGCTCGGCGGCGATGCAGGCGAGCCCCGCTTCGACGGCCGTCGCGTATGAGCCCGCAACCGAGAGATCGGTGCACATCGTCTCGAGAGCGAGCAGTCGCAGCTGGCGAAACTGCTCCCGCTCGACCACGACCCACTCGTCGTACCAGTCCGGCAGAAGGTCGCCGCCCTTCAGGATCGCGTCGACGTTCCTCTGGGTCGGGGCGGCCTCATGGCGAAGGACCTTCCGCGCGCGTCGGCTCAGCTCGTGGAGGTCGACGACAACTGCAGGCGCGAGAGACAAGTGGCTCCGGGTCGCCTCGACGAGGGGGAAGCCGAGCCGGTGCAGGCGCCAGAGCGCCGTCCTCAGGTTCGCATTCGCGTGCTCTTCGCTGCTGTCGATCCAGAGGTTTCCCGCGACGTACAGCCGGAGCAGCGGGCGGTTGTGTACCGCGAGAAACGCCACGAGGCGCTGAATCCCGAGTGGCAGCTCGAAGCTGCCGCCGTCGTGTTCGAGGCGAAAGCCCTGCAGCAGACCGAGCGTGACCGCGTCCGGCGTCCGCGAGGACGCGCTCACGCGCTCCGCTCCGAACGTGCTCATCCTCGCCGCAGACTCGACTGGCCGCAGTAACGATCCGCGCCCATCGGTCCGGTCCTTTCCCCCGGTGTACTCCCTCTTCTTATTGCACGGGTGGTACCGCACGTCAATGCCGGCGGTGGTGACGGGCGCGTGACGATGCGGTGACGCGTGGCACCCGATCCTCTTGTGTGCTCCGCATCGAGCGCTTATGGTCAAACGAGGAGAGACCGTCGTCACGGGATCGGAGGTTCGGGTGACCGAGCTGATCGAACCAATGAACGACGTCTCACCCGTGCGGCAGGTAGAGGCGCAAATCAGGGGAAACGGGGGCCACGCGCCGACCTTCACCGAGGTCGTGTACGCGCACCACCGCTGGTGGCGGGCGCGTCAGTCCGGCACGCCCGATCCCGCAACCGATGCCGCCTACGACGCGGTGCTCACCGCCTTCGAGGCTCAGCATGGACGCATCGTCCGCGCCTACTGGTGCTCGGAGGTCGAGAGCGCCGTCGCGCTGACCGAGAGGAGGCGGTGGGGCGGCCTGCTCTCGCCGGTGTTCGGCTTCCACCGCGAGAGCGACTGGGCGACGAAGACGGCTCCCGCCGTTGCCTCCGAGCTGCACAACTGCGACGAGCTCGCGGTGCGGGCGAACGCGGTGCTGACGGGAGTACGGAAGCGGATCTGCCTCGAGCTCGTCGTCGCCTGCGCTTCCCACCTGCTCAGCCTCGTCGACACGCCCGCGGCGCCCGGCAACAACGCGAGAACCGCCGCGGCGGTCGAGCACGAGCGCGTCGAGATCAAGAAGGTCAGGGACTACTACTGCGACGCCGCGAACGGACAGGCGCAGCTCATCTATTTCGGCGGCATCGCGACGGTGATGTTGATCCTCGCCGCGCTCGGCTCAGTCTGGCTCTCCATCACCTGGGCCACTCCGGTTGCGGCTCTGATCGGCGGCGCCATCGGTGCGGTCGTGAGCGTGGTCCAGCGGATCAACAGCGGCAGCTTCGAGCTGGACTACGACGTCGGCGGCCCGTACATCTTCTTCCTCGGCGGCCTGCGGCCGCTGATCGGCGGCGCCTTCGCGGTGGCGATCTCGTTCGCCTTCGACGGCGGGCTCCTCCACCTGCCGGTGTCCGCCAACGAGACCACCGGCAACCGCCATCTGGCCCTGCTCGTGATCAGCTTCCTCGCCGGGTTCAGCGAACGCTTCGCGCAGGACACTCTCACCTCGGTCCTGCCCGAGGCGAAGAGCGCGCCCGCGCCGACGCCTGCGGCCTCGCCCTCGTCCGGGCCGGCTCCTGCGCCCGCCGCGGACGCACCTCCAGAAAGGAGCACCTCGTGAGCGACGCACCCGCGGGTCTCGCCGTACGGACCCAGAAGCACTACGGCTGGAGGCCGGATCATCCCGACATGCGCGACTACCTGCTGGCGGTCGAGCCCGCGAAGTCTCTGCCGCGGACGGTGAGCCTACGCTCGAAGATGCCGGCCGTGTACGACCAGGGGCAGCTCGGCTCCTGCACCGCGAACAGCATCGGCGCCGTCCTCGAGTTCAACGAGCTGAAGCAGGCCGAGTCCGACGCCGCGACGCCTTCGCGCCTCTTCATCTACTACAACGAGCGCGCGATGGAGGGAACCGTCAGCCAGGACTCCGGTGCGGAGATCCGGGACGGGATCAAGTCGGTCGCGCAGCTGGGCGCGCCGCCCGAGACGGCGTGGCCGTACGTGATCACGAAGTTCGCGCAGAAGCCGCCTGCGCGTGCGTACAAGGCGGCGCTCAAGCACCAGGCGATCCGCTACGCGCGCGTCCCGCAGACCGACATGGGCATCCAGAACGTGCTCGCGGCCGGCTATCCGATCTCGTTCGGCTTCACCGTGTACGAGTCGTTCGAGAGCGACGTCGGCGCGAACGGGATCGTGCCGATGCCGCAGCCGGACGAAAGTGTGCTCGGCGGCCACGCGGTCGTCGCCGTCGGCTACAAGCTCATCAAGGGGCAGCTCTACTTCGAGTGCCGGAACTCCTGGGGCTCGAGCTGGGCCGACCACGGCTACTTCTGGATGCCGGCGGGCTACGTCACGAGCCACAACCTGGCCCGCGACTTCTGGGTCATCGAGCAGGTCGAATAGTCAGCTGACGATCAGGTTCGCGAAGTCGTCGGCGCCGCCTCGGAAGTAGTCGGTGTCGCACTTCGTGGAGACGCCCGGGATCCTGCCGCGGTCGGAGTGCTGCCACAGCGTCCACTCGTCGCCCCAGGGCTCGAGCGACTGCGGCTGCGGCACCTCCCAGTGCGCGATCCACAGCGGGCAGCGCCGCACCCGGTTGCGCTGGCTCGCCGTGAGGTGGGGCAGGATGCTCGTCCAGAAGCTCGGGCCCGTGTAGAGGATCGGGTGGTGGCCGCGCGCCTTGCGGTAGGCGTCGACGAACTGGATGAGGTGGCGTGCGCACTTCGGGGCGCTCTGGCCGTTGGCGGTCTCGAAGTCGTAGGCGAGCGGCAGGTCGCTCTTCCTGCCCCAGCCGCCCTTGCGGGCGAGCTGGATCGCCATCGCGGCCTCGGCGGCGCCGTTGCGCTCGCTGTTCTGCTGTGACGCGATGCGGCCGAAGTAGTACGGGAACCAGGCGAGACCGCTCTCCCGGAGCGCTGCGACCCGTCCCGGCCCGTACCGCGCGTCGCGCACGTCGCCGTCGGCGACGCGGACGACCGCGAAGGCCGCTCCCGAGGCCCGCGCCTTGTCGAAGTCGATGTCGCCCTGGACGTCGGAGACGTCGAACCCGCGCAGCGTGATCGTGGGTGCAGGCGTCGGGTCGGGCGTGGGCTGCGGCTTCGGCTGCGGGGGGCGCTTCTTCCTGGGCGTCGCCTTCCCCAACGCGAGCCACGTGTTCGGCCCCACGACGCCGTCGACACCGAGCCGCTGGGATTTCTGGAAGTCGCGTACGGCCTCGTCCGTCTTGTCGCTGAAGTCCCCGTCGACGACCAGCCCGAAATCGTCGAGCCTGTTCAGCCGCCGCTGCAGACGCTCGACGCACGGCGCCTGTCCCGCGCCGCCGGAGCCCTTGCGCAGCACCGGGCACCGCTGGTCGAGGCCCGGATCGGGCCGGTCGAAGCCGCCGTCGTACTCGCGGTGCCACCACTCCCACTTCGCGTCCCAGTGGTGCCAGCCGAAGAGTCCGCCGTGCCTGTCGATCAGCCCGGCCATGAAGTGGTCCGCGACGTCCACCGCATGACCCAGGCCGTGGTTGCTGGTGCCGGGCACGGCGGCGTTGTTGCCGTACAGCTCCTTGCAGCGGACCTGGCCGGCGTAGTCGCGATACGCGCCGAGGGGGCCTTCGGGGTAGACGTCGCCGCGCGCGCCGTAGCGCTGGAGCAGGAAGATCCGCATCGTGTTCCAGGAGGCGGCCGCGTCGCCGGCCGCGAGGAACAGGCCGAGCTTGGGATGGTGGATCGACCCCAGCTGTCTCGGTGTCAACCGGCCGTTCTGCATCGCCAGCCCTCCTTACGGGCGCTCCTCAGCGCGTCGACCGGCCGAAGGGCCGCAGGGACGTGGAATCGTCATCCCGGGGCCGGGTTCCTGGCTCACCGTCCCACCGTCGGCGGCTTCTGTCAACCCGTGGAAAGGGGTTCAGCGGCGAAGGATCTTGCCGGTCCTCAGGTTGAGGTGGGCGGTGTCGTGGACGTGCGTGTTGGTGCGGTCGTTGAACTCGATCGAGAGGTGGTGATCCCGGCCGGTCATGTCGACGGTCACCGTGAGGTAGCCGAACTCGACGATCGGAGGCTTGTCGAGCGTGTACTCGCCGACGGTGACCGGGGTCTGGGGGAGCCCTCCGATCGGGCGGGTCGCCGCGAAGCCGCCCGAGCCGGCGACGACGTAGGGGATCTCGCGCCCGTCGACCCGCCTGGTGAAGCGCTGGTAGAGGTGGGCATGGCCGGACAGGACGGCGTCGGGCCAGAAGCCCGCCGCCCGGGACGCGGCGTCGATGTCCTCGGCGAGCCCCTTGCTGCCGCCGTGGTTTGCGTCGATCGAGGCGGGTGGGTGGTGGCAGGCGATCAGGACGGCACGCTCGCCCTTCTTCCGGGCCGGGGCGAGGCGTGCGAGTTCGGCCTCCAGGAAGTGGAGCTGCTCGTCGCCGGCGAGCGTGGGGTAGGCGCCGTCCTGGCTCGAGATCACGCCGGGACTCTCCAGGACGTTCGTGTAGAGCCCGATGATCGAGACGAACGGCGCGTCGAGGGTGAAGTAGACGCCGGGCTGGTCCATGGTCGAGCGGACGATGCTGCCCGCGTCGGGCGAGGTTCCCGGCTCGTCGGCGCAGAAGTTGCGCAGGAAGGCGGTCAGGGTGGGGACGCGCGGGAGGTCAGGCTCGTCCCCGAAGACCATGCCGTCGTGGTTGCCGGGAATGGCGAAGATCGGCCGGTCGTAGGCGCGGAACGGCTCGTAGAACTGGTCGTAGTAGTACTGGCCCTCGCCGAAGTTGTAGACGACGTCGCCGAGGTGGAAGAAGAACGCGGGGCCGGTCGCGCCGCCCTCGTGGACGTCCCGGGCCATCGCGTCGGCCACGTTCGCCTCGTGCTCCAGCGCCTGCCTGGCGGTCTGGAAACTGTTCACCTTCGCTGCTCCGGTATCGCCGACCGCGTGGAAGCTGATCTGCTTGCTCGCCTTGATCGCCTTCAGGAAATCGGGCTGGAGAACCCTGGCGAGGTCGATCCGGGGCCGCGGCGTCCGCGGCTCGGGGACGGGCTGCAGGTCTCTCCGATGGAGCTTGTAGTAGGTGCTCTCGTAGTAGGCGGCGCTGGTGTTGTCCACCTGGAAGGCGACCTCACCGGCCGCCGGCTGCGGGTCGGCGAACAGCCGGCCGCCCTCCCCCGACAGCTTCCGATACGCAAGGTCCAGGGGCACGGCGTCACCTCTCACGATCTCGATCGATTACCGAGTCGCCGCAGTCCGAACGAGCCGACGCTAGAGCGGCGGCACGCGTAGGTCAAGGCCGGACGAGCCTAGACCACGGTCGCGGGCTCGGCGAAGTGGCAGGCGACGGGATGCGCCTGGCCGCGGTCGACGAGCTCCGGCTCCTCCTCCGCGCAGATCTTCTGCGCCTTCCAGCAGCGCGTGCGGAAGCGGCAGCCGGACGGCGGATTCGTCGGGTTCGGGACGTCGCCCTCGAGCACGATCCGCTTCCGTTCCCGCTCGCGCTTCGGATCGGGCACCGGCGCGGCGGAGAGCAGCGCCTGCGTGTACGGGTGCGACGGCGTGTCGTAGACCTGGGCGCGCGTCCCGATCTCGACGATCTTGCCGAGGTACATCACGGCGACGCGATCGGAGATGTGCCGGATCACCGACAGGTCGTGGGCGATGAAGAGGTAGGAGAGCTGGAGGTCCCGCTGCAGGGCTTCGAGCAGGTTGACGACGCCGGCCTG
The DNA here is from genome assembly GCA_035764085.1 of Gaiellaceae bacterium. Taxonomy (GTDB): domain Bacteria; phylum Actinomycetota; class Thermoleophilia; order Gaiellales; family Gaiellaceae; genus Palsa-739. Next base: position 3,637 of record DASTZY010000065.1, on the reverse strand, counting down.
GATCGAGACGTCGAGTGCGGAGACCGGCTCGTCGAGCACGAGCATCTTCGGCGAGAGCGCCAGGGCGCGGGCGATCCCCACCCGCTGCCGCTGCCCGCCCGACAGCTCGTGTGGGTAGCGGTTCATGTGCCCCTGGCTCAGGCCGACCAGCCGGAAGAGCTCCGAGATGCGATGCCGCCCGCCGCTGCGCTCCCAGCGCCCGTGGATGCGCAGCGGCTCGGCCACGATCTCGCCGACCGGCATGCGCGGGTCCAGCGATGCGTACGGATCCTGGAAGACGACCTGTAGCTCCTGCCGCAGGCGCCGCAGGTCGGCACCCTTCTTCTCCGTCAGCTCGTCCCCTTCGAAGCGGACCGAGCCGGACGTCGCGGGTGTGAGCTGAAGGACGGCACGCCCGAGCGTCGACTTGCCGCAGCCCGACTCCCCGACGATGCCGAGGGTCTCGCCGACGCCGAGTGTGAACGAGACTCCGCAGACTGCGTGCACCTCGCCGGTCTTGTGGCGGAGAACCCTGCCGCTGTGAACCGGGTAGTGCTTGACGAGCTTCTCGACCTCGAGCAGGACCTCACCCTCGCGGGCGGGCTCGAGCGGCGGGCGCTCCCTGGACGGCGTCTCGAGCGTGGCCATCAGCCCGGGATCACCTCCGTGTCCTCCGCGATCGGGGCGAAGATCTCCTCGCCGGCGCGCTCCTCGAGTTCCTCTGCGAAGTGGCACGCCGTCAGGTGGCCCTCGTAGATCGCGCGCAGCTCCGGCTCCTCCTCGCGGCACTCGGCGCGCGCCAGCGGGCAGCGCGGCGTGAACGGGCAGCCGGGCGGCAGGTCGATCACCGACGGCGGCGAGCCGGGGATCGGACGGAGAGGCTCGGAGGCGTCCGTGTCGAGCCGCGGCAGCGAGGCGAGCAGGCCGACCGTGTACGGCATGCGCGGGCTGTAGAAGATCTCGTCCGTCGAGGCCGACTCGACCGGCTTGCCCGCGTACATGACGATGATCTCGTCAGCGATCCCCGCCATCGCGGCGAGGTCGTGGGTGATGAAGATCACGGCCGCGTTCGTCTCCTCCTGCGCCGTCTTCAGGGCCTCGATCACCTGCGCCTGCACGGTCACGTCGAGGGCGGTGGTCGGCTCGTCGGCGATGATCACATCCGGGTCGTTGGCCATCGCCGTGGCGATCACGACGCGCTGCTGCATCCCGCCGGAGAACTCGTGCGGATAGCTGTTGGCGCGCTCCTCGGCGCGCGGGATGCCGACGAGCTCGAGCAGCTCGATCGCGCGCGCCCACGCCTTACGCTTCGGCAGGTCCTGGTGCATCTCGATCGCCTCGGCCACCTGCCACCCGACGCTGTAGACGGGATTGAGCGACGTCATCGGGTCCTGGAAGATCACCGAGATCCGGCGGCCGCGGATCTCCTCGAGCTTGCGCTCGGGCAGCTCGAGCAGCTCCTGGCCGCGGAAGCGCACGGAGCCGGCGACGCGCGCCGAGTTCGGGAGCAGCCCCATGATCGCGAGCGAGGTGACGGACTTCCCCGATCCCGACTCGCCCGCGATGCCGAGCACGCGACCCGGCTCGAGCGAGAAGGTGACCCCGCGCACCGCCTCGACCCGGCCCTCGTCGGTCGGGAAGGAGACCGTCAGGTCGTCGACCTCGAGCACGGGCGCGCCCATCAGGCCCTCACCCGCGTCTGTCTCGGGTCGAGCGCGTCGCGCAGGCCGTCGCCGACGAAGTTGACCGCGAGGATGATCAGGACGAGGGTCGCCGAAGGGAACGCGAACAGCCACCACTCGGTCGTCGCCGAGCCCTGGCCGTTGTTGATCAGAGAGCCGAGCGACACCTCGGGCGGCTGGATGCCGAGGCCGAGGAACGAGAGCGCCGACTCGATCAGGATCGCGTTGGCGACCGTCAGCGTCGCGTTGACGACGATCGGGCCCATCGCGTTCGGGATCATGTGCCGGAAGATGATCCGGCGGTCCCTCGCGCCGATTGCGCGTGCCGCGATCACGTAGTCGTGCTCGCGGAGCGACAGGAAGGTGCCGCGCACGAGCCGCGCGAGGTACGTCCACAGCACCGCGGCGATGATGATCGCGATGTAGAGATAGTTGCTGCTCTGCTTCGAGAGGACGTTGGCCAGCACGAGCAGCAGCGCGAGCAGCGGCACCGTGAGCACGAGATCGGTGAAGCGCATCAGCGTCGCGTCGGCGAGCTTCCCGTAGTAGCCGGCGAGGGCGCCGATCACGGTGCCGAACAGCGTCGCGATCACGGTCACGATGAAGGCCGACTTGAGCGAGGTCTGGGTCGCCACGAGAACCTGGGCGAAGAGGTCGTGGCCGATCGTGTCGGTACCGAAGGGGTGATCGAGAGAAGGCGCCGTCGAGAATTCGGGCGTGATCTCGGCGTAGCCCCACTTCCAGAAGTGCGGCACGATGAAGGCGACGGCCACGAGCGACACGAAGATCGTGAGCCCGACGAGGGCCATGCGGTGGTGGATGAAGCGGCGTAAGGCGAGCTGGAACTGGCTGCGGCCGCCGGTCTCTCCCTCGATTCCGGGCTGCGCCGGCGCCTGGACCGCGCGATCGGCGGCGTACTCGGTCGCGGCCGTGCCGTAGGTCGCCCCGACGTCCCGGTGCGGCTCGCGCGAGCCCGCCGCGTCACCCATAGCGGATCCTGGGGTCGAGGGCCGCGTAGGTGATGTCCGCCAGCAGGTTGAAGAGCACGACGATCGCCGCGGTGATCACGAGCCAGGCCTGCACCGTGTTGACGTCCGGGGTGAGGGGGCCGGTGAGCCCGCCGAGCAGGAACTGGCCCATGCCCTCCCAGCCGTAGACGATCTCCGTGATCACGGCCCCGCCGATGATCACGGCGAAGTCGAGCGCGATCACCGTGGTGAGCGGGATCAGGGCGTTGCGCAACGCGTGCCGGATCAGCAACCGCCGTCTCGGCACGCCCTTGGCCCGGGCGAAGCGCACGTAGTCGCTGTTCATCACGTCGAGGAGCGAGGCGCGCTGGTAGCGGCTCCAGGCGGCGTAGGTGACGAGGACGAGCGTGAGCACCGGCAGGATCGCGTGCTCCGTGTTGTCGAGCAGCCGTGCCCCGAAGCCTCCCGTGAAGCCGGCCGAGCTGTCGCCGACCGTGTAGACGACCGTATGGCCGACAGCGTTGTTGACGTTGATCGCGACGAAGTCCTTGAGCAGGATCCCGAGGACGAAGACGGGCGTCGCGTAGAAGATGTACGCGAGCGTCGTCGAGATGTGGTCGTCGAGCTTGTAATGCCGCACGGCACCGAGGATCCCGAGCGCGATCGCGAGAATCGCCGCGATCACCGTCGCCGGGATGACCATCTTCATCGTCACGCCGAGCCGCTGCCACAGCTGCGGCTCGACCGGCTGCCCCTGCGTGTTCTTGCCGAAGTCGCCCTGCACGAAGTTGCTCAGCCAGAGCCAGTAGCGCTCCAGCAGCGAGTGGTCGAGCCCGAGCCGCGCCCGCGCGGCGTCGATCGTCGACTGCGTCACGTGCGGGTTCGCCTTCAGCGTGGCGAGCGGGTCGCCCGACTCCGCGACGAGGACGTACGTGAGGAAGCTCGCCACGAAGAGGATGACGATCCCTGCTGCGACGCGGCGGATGACGAATGCGCTCATAGGCCCCC
>DASTZY010000064.1:0-10337 GCA_035764085.1 Gaiellaceae bacterium | reverse complement strand
TCCAGGTCGTAGCCGCGCTCGAGGATCTCGGCCGGCTGCTCAACCGCCCAGCGCGAGAACGCACCGATCGCTGCGCCGAGCTCCTTGGGCCGTCCCACTCCGTCGCCCTTCCAGAACGGCACCGCGCCGGGCAGCCCCGGTGCCGGGGTGACGATCACCCGGTCGCGGCCGATCTCCTCGATCCGCCAGGTGCTCGCCCCGAGCAGGAAGGTCTGACCCGGACGCGCCTCGTAGACCATCTCCTCGTCGAGCTCGCCGACCCGGCGCCCGTCGGGGAGGGTGACGGAGTAAAGCCCCCGGTCGGGGATCGTGCCCGCGTTGGTCACGGCGAGCTGCCGGGCACCGCGGCGAGGGCGGATCGTCCCGTGCACCCGATCCCACACGATCCGCGCCCGCAGCTCCGAGAACTCGGAGCTTGGATAACGGCCGTCGAGCATGTCGAGCACGTTCTCGAGCTGGGTCCGGCTGAGCTCGGCATACGAATAGGTGCTGGTGATCAGCGCGTGGAGGTCGTCGACCGCGACCGGGTCGTCCTCCGGCGCGGCGGCGGCGATCGCCACGACCTGCTGGGCCAGCACATCGAGCGCGTTGCGCGGGACGACGGTGGTCTCGATCTCTCCGTCGCGCATCCGCCGGGCCACCACCGCGCACTCGAGCAGGTCGGCGCGGAACTTCGGGAAGATGCGCCCGCGCGAGACCTCGCCGAGTGAGTGGCCGGCGCGGCCGATCCGCTGCAGGCCGCGCGCCACCGACTTCGGCGACTCGACCTGGATCACGAGGTCGACGGCGCCCATGTCGATCCCGAGCTCGAGCGACGAGGTGGCGACCAGGCACGGGATCCGGCCCGCCTTCAGATCCTCCTCGATCTGCGTCCGCTGTTCGCGCGCCAGCGAGCCATGGTGAGCCCTCGCTATCTCTTCCTCGGCGATCTCGTTGAGGCGGAGCGCGAGCCGCTCGGCGAGGCGCCGGTTGTTGACGAACACGATCGTCGAGCGGTGGGCGCGAACGAGGTCCACGAGAGCGGGATAGATCGACGGCCAGATCGACCGCGGCTCGTGCCCCTCGTCGCGCGCCTCCCCCGGCTCGCGCATGTCCTCGACCGGGACGACGACTTCGAGGTCGAGCTCCTTGGCGACGCCCGCGTCGACGAGCTCGATCGGCCGTCCACCCGAGACGAACCGCCCGATCTCCTCGAGTGGGCGCTGAGTCGCCGAGAGCCCGATCCGCTGCACCGGCTGCGCCGCGAGCGCCTCGAGCCGCTCGACGGAGAGCGCCAGATGCGCGCCGCGCTTGGTGCCGGCGACCGCGTGCACCTCGTCGAGGATCAGCGTGTCGACGGTGCGCAGCAGCTCCCGCGCGCGCGACGTGAGCAGGAGGAACAGGGACTCCGGAGTCGTGATCAGGATGTCCGGCGGCTCGCGCAGCATCGCCGTGCGCTCCTTCTGGGGCGTGTCCCCGGTGCGAACGGCGACGCGCAGCTCGGAGCGCAGGCCGGCGAGCGGCCCGCGCAGGTTCCGCTCGACGTCGTAGTTGAGCGCCTTGAGCGGCGAGACGTAGAGCAGCCGGAGCCCGGCGCCGGGGTCGGCCGTCAGCCGGTCGATGGCGGAAAGGAACGCCGCGAGCGTCTTCCCCGAGCCGGTCGGCGCCTGGATGAGGACGTGGCCGCCGGCCGCGATCGCCGGCCAGCCCTTCTCCTGCGCGGGAGTCGGCGCGGCGAAGTTGCGCTCGAACCAGGCGCGCGTCTCCGGCCGGAAGACGTCCAGCGAATCCATCCGTTCGAGCCTAGCTAGGCTCGCTCCCGTGACGTACTCGATCGTCGGGCGGGACGAGCGGAGCGGCGAGATGGGCGTCGCGGTCCAGTCGCGCGCGTTCGTGGTCGGCTTCTGCGCCTGGGCGCGGCCCGGCGTCGGCGCGGTCGCAACGCAGTCGTTCACCGAGCGCGGCTATGGCCCCCGCGGGCTCGATCTGCTCGCCGCGGACGAGTCGCCGGAGGACGCGCTCGCCCGCCTGCTCGAGGCGGACGAGCAGCGGGACTTCCGCCAGGTCGCCTTCCTCTCCTCCGGCGGCCGGACGGCTGCGCACACCGGGGCCGCGTGCATCCCCGACTGCGGGCACACGAGCCGGGCCGGCGTCTCGGCGCAGGGGAACATGCTCGCCTCGCCCGCCGTCTGGCACGCCGCGGCGGACACGTTCGAGACGACCGAGGGGCCGCTCGCCGAGCGGCTGCTCGCCGCGCTCGACGCCGCGGAGGACGCGGGCGGCGACTTCCGCGGCCGTGAGAGCTCCACGCTCGTCGTCGTCTCCGGCGACCGAGGGGAGGAGCCGTGGCAGCGGGTCTTCGACCTCCGCGTCGACAACCACCCGGAGCCGCTGCAGGAGTTGCGGCGCCTGCACGGGATCGCCGCGGCGTACCGCAGGCGGCACGACTTCGGTCCCCACACGAGCCTCGAGGAGGAGGTCGAGCTCGCACAGGCGGCCGGCCTCCCGGAGGACCAGGTAGCGCTCACGGCGGCGATCGCGGCCGTCGCGCACGGCGACCTCGACGAGGCTGCGGCCCGGCTGCGTCCGATGGGCGAGGCCGATCCCCGCTGGCGGGAGACGCTGGAACGCTACGTCCGGCTGGGCTTCATGCCCCAGGAGGTCCTCGACCGCCTCGGCTGAGAGGTCTACGGTACGTGCATATGGTCACGTGCCCTGCCTGCGGCCAGGAGAACCCCGAGGGCTTCCGGCTCTGCGGGATGTGCGGCGCCGCGCTCGCGTCGGTCGCCGTCGCCGCGCGCGAGGAGCGAAAGGTCGTGACGGTCCTGTTCACGGACCTCGTCGGCTCGACCGCGCGGGCCGAGGGGCTCGACCCCGAGGACGTCCGCGCGACGCTCTCCTCGTACTACGGCCAGCTGCGCGCCGAGCTCGAGCGGCACGGCGGCACCGTGGAGAAGTTCATCGGCGACGCGGTGATGGCGGTCTTCGGCGCCCCGGCCGCGCACGAGGACGACCCCGAGCGCGCGGTACGGGCGGCGCTCGCCATCCGCGACTCGATCGGCGAGGAGCTCCAGATCCGCACCGCGGTCAACACCGGGGAGGCGCTCGTCGCGCTCGGCGCACGCCCCGGCGAGGGCGACGCGATGGTGGCCGGCGACGTGGTCAACACCGCCGCCCGGCTGCAGGGCGCGGCGCCGGTCAACGGCATCCTCGTCGGCGAGGGGACGTACCGCGCGACGCGGCACGCCATCGAGTACCGCAAGGCGCCGCCGGTCGAGGCGAAGGGAAAGTCGGAGCCGATCAGCGTCTGGGAGGCGGTCGCCGCCACGTCGCGCTTCGGCAGCGACGTCGAGCAGAAGCTGCGAACCCCACTCGTCGGCCGCGAGCGCGAGCGAAGCTTCCTCGCGGATTCGTTCGAGCGCGCGCGCCGCGAGCAGTCCGCCCAGCTGGTGACGCTCGTCGGCGTCCCCGGCATCGGCAAGAGCCGCCTCGTCGCCGAGCTGTTCCAGATCACCGACGCGGACGAGGAGATCATCTCCTGGCGCCAGGGCCGGTCCCTCCCCTACGGCGAGCGCGTGAGCTTCTGGGCACTCGGCGAGATCGTCAAGGCGCACGCCGGGATCCTCGAGTCCGACGACACGGCGGCGGCGGCGGAAAAGCTGGCCGCGATGGTCGAGACGCTGACCGAGGACGAACAGGAACGGGAGTGGCTCGCCCGCCACACGCGTCCCCTCGTCGGCCTCGAGGGCGCGGAGCGCACCGAGCGCGAGGAGGCGTTCGCGGCGTGGCGGCGGCTGCTCGAGGCGGCGGCCGAACAGCGGCCGCTCGTGCTCGTCTTCGAGGACCTGCACTGGGCCGACGACGGGCTCCTCGATTTCGTCGACCATCTCGCCGACTGGGCGACGACCGTGCCGCTGCTCATCGTCGGGACGGCGCGGCCCGAGCTGCTCGACCGGCGCCCCGGCTGGGGCGGCGGCAAGCGCAACGCCTTCACGCTCTCGATCGGGGCGCTGACCGACGAGGAGACGGCGCAGCTGCTGCAGCGGCTGCTCGACCGTGCGGTACTCGACGCCGACGCGCAGCAGGCGGTGCTGCAGCGCGCCGAGGGGAATCCGCTCTACGCGGAGGAGTACGCGCGGATGCTCGCCGAGCACGCGGACGGCGATCTGCCGTTGCCCGAGACGGTGCAGGGCCTGATCGCGGCCAGGATCGACGCGCTGGCCCCGGAGGAGAAAGCGCTCCTGCAGGACGCGTCGGTGATCGGCAAGGTCTTCTGGCCGGGAGCGCTGCAGGTGGCGGAGGGCCGTACGCTGCACGCACTCGAACGGAAGGAGTTCGTGCGCCGCGACCGCCGCTCCTCGATCGCCGGCGAGACGCAGTACGCCTTCCTGCACGCGCTCGTCCGGGACGTCGCGTACGGCCAGATGCCGCGCTCGGAACGCGTCGAGAAGCACCGGCGGGCCGCGGAGTGGCTCTCGTCCCTCGCCGGCGACCGGACCGAGGATCTCGCGGAGATGCTCGCCCACCACTACCACGAGGCGCTCACCCTCGGCGAGGCGGCCGGGCTCGACACGACGGCGCTGCGGGAGCCGGCGCGAAGGGCATTCGCGGAGGGCGCGCAGCGGGCGGTGTCGCTCGGCGCCGGCGTCACGGGGCACCAGCTCGCGCTTGAGGCGCTGGCCCTGACCGGCGAGGGCGACCCCGAGCGCCCGCGTCTGCAGCTCCTCGCGGGCTACGCCGGCCGCCTGATCGGCAGCGACGACGGGCCCGAGCTCCTGGAGCCCGCGATCGACGGATTCGTCGCCCTGGGCGATCCGGGTCGCGCTGCCGAGGCGTCGGTGCTCCTGGGCAGCGACTACTTCTACCGTGGCGACGTCGCGGCGGTCCGGCGGGCGCGGGACAGAGGTCTCGAGCTCGCGCGGCAGGCTCCTCGCGTCGACTCCACGGCACGCGCGCTCGCCAACATCTCCCGCTCCTACTCGGTCATCGACCGGAACCTGGAAGGCGGACGCGAGCTGGCACAGGAGGCGCTCGCGCTGGCCGACGAGGTCGGTGACGACGAGACGGCGTCGATCAGCCTGAACACGATCGGCATGTCTCGTGTGTTCAGCGGCGATCCGGACGGGATCGCCGACCTCGAGCAGAGCGTCGAACGGGCCGCGCGCGCCGGCTCGATCTTCCACCTGCACAGCGCGATCAACAACCTCGCCAACTCGCTCTGGCGGGTGGGGCGTCTCGCTGAAGGATCCGCCAGGATCTACGAGGCGCGGGCCCTCTGCGAGCGCTACGGCTTCGCCAGCGCCCTTGCCTGGAACGATGCAGAGCTCGTCTACGACGCCGCGTATCGCGGCGACCTCGACGGCGTGGTCGAGGGCGCGACGCGCTTCCTCACGCAGCACCTCGAGATGAGCGGCTACCAGGAGCGGCCGATCCTCGCAGCGCGCTCGCGGGCCCTGCTCGCCCGCGGCCGGCTCGACGAGGCCGTCGTCGATGCGGAGAGCGCTCTCTCGAACCTGCGCGAGACCGGTGCCGACGCCCAGGTCGCCTCCTACATCGTCGGCAGCGCAACGATCGTCTTCCGGGCCGCCGGACGCGACGGCGAGGCAGAGCCACTCCTGCGAGAGGTGCTTTCGGGCTGGCTCGACGAGGACTTCTACGACCTGCCTCTCCACCTCGCCGAGCTCGACCGGGGTGCCGAGTATCTGGCCGCCATGGAGGGCCAGCCGGGGCATGCCTGGCTCGAAGCCGCCCTGGCGGCTGCCAGCGGCGAGCTCGCGAAGGCGTCCCAGATCTACGGCCGGATCGGCGCCCGCTTCGCCGAGGCCTGGGCGGGTCTCCTCGCGGCCGAGCGCGGCGACACATCGCGCCTCGAGTCCGCACTCGCCTACTTCGAGGAACAACACGCGACGCCGTACGTCCAGCGCTGCCGCGCGCTGCTGCAGGCCTCCGCCTAGGAACGGCTTTACCGTACGAGCATGGTGACGTGTCCTGCCTGCGGCCAGGAGAACCCCGAGGGCTTTCGCCTCTGCGGGATGTGCGGCGCGGCGCTGACGCGGACGGCGGCGCCGGCCCACGAGGAGCGGAAGGTCGTCACGATCCTGTTCACGGACCTCGTCGGCTCGACCGCGCGCGCCGAGGGGCTCGACCCCGAGGACGTCCGTGCGACGCTCTCCTCGTACTACGCGCAGCTGCGCGCCGAGCTCGAGCGGCACGGCGGCACGGTGGAGAAGTTCATCGGCGACGCGGTGATGGCGGTCTTCGGCGCCCCGGTCGCGCACGAGGACGACCCCGAGCGCGCGGTACGGGCGGCGCTCGCCATCCGCGACTCGATCGGCGAGGAGCTCCAGATCCGCACCGCCGTCAACACCGGCGAGGCACTCGTCGCGCTCGATGCGCGGCCGGCCGAAGGCGAGGGGATGGTCTCGGGTGACGTCGTCAACACCGCGGCCCGGCTCCAGAGCGCAGCTCCCGTCAACGGGATCCTCGTCGGCGAGGCCACCTACCGCGCCACGCGGCACGCCGTCGAATACCGAGAAGCGCCTCCGGTCGAGGCGAAGGGCAAGTCCCGGCCGGTCGCGGTCTGGGAGGCGGTGGCGGTCCGCTCGCGGCTCGGCAGCGACGTGGAAGAGCGACTGAGAACGCCGCTCGTCGGCCGTGAGCGCGAGCGGAGCCTGCTGGCGGACGCGTTCGGCAGGGCGCGCACCGAGCAGTCGGCGCAGCTCGTCACGCTCGTCGGCGTCCCGGGCATCGGAAAGAGCCGCCTGGTCGCCGAGCTGTTCCAGATCGTCGAAGCCGACGAAGAGATCGTCTCCTGGCGCCAGGGCCGCTCCCTCCCCTACGGCGAGAGCGTCAGCTACTGGGCGCTCGGCGAGATCGTCAAGGCCCACGCGGGCATCCTCGACACCGACTCGGTGGAGCAGGCCGAGGCCAAGCTGGCCGAGATGGTCGCGGGCCTCGTCGAGGACGACCGCGAGCGCGCGTGGCTCGCCGCCCACACGCGGCCGCTGCTCGGGCTCGAGAGCGCCGAGCGCCCGGAGCGCACCGAGGCATTCGCCGCCTGGCGCCGGCTCCTCGAGGCGGCGGCCGAGCAGCGCCCGCTCGTGCTCGTCTTCGAGGACCTGCATTGGGCCGACGGCGGGCTGCTCGACTTCGTCGACCACCTCGCGGACTGGGCGACGACGGTCCCGCTGCTCATCGTCGCGACAGCGCGTCCCGAGCTGCTCGACCGGCGGCCGGGCTGGGGCGGCGGCAAGCGCAACGCGTTCACCCTCTCGCTCGGCGCGCTGACCGACGACGACACGGCCCTCCTTCTCCAGCACCTCCTCGACCGCACGGTGCTGGATGCCGGTGCGCAGCAGACGGTCCTGCAGCGCGCCGAGGGCAACCCGCTCTACGCCGAGGAGTACGCGCGGATGCTCGCCGAGCACGGCAGCGGCGAGCTGCCGCTGCCCGAGACCGTGCAGGGCCTGATCGCCGCGCGGATCGATGCCCTCGCGCCCGAGGAGAAGGCGCTCCTCCAGGAGGCCTCGGTGATCGGCAAGGTCTTCTGGCCGGGCGCCCTCTCCGACGCCGACGACCACGTGCTGCACGCGCTCGAGCGGAAGGAGTTCATCCGCCGCGACCGGCGTTCCTCGATCGCCGAGGAGACGCAGTACGTCTTCCTCCATGCACTCGTCCGCGACGTCGCGTACAGCCAGATCCCGCGCCCCCGGCGCGTCGAGAAGCACCGCGACGCCGCCGAGTGGATCGCCTCGCTCGCTCCCGACCGCGGGGACGACCGTGCCGAGATGCTCGCGCACCACTACCGCGAGGCCCTGGCTCTCGGCCGCGCTGCGGGCCTCGACGTCTCCGATCTCCGCGCGCCGGCGCAGAAGGCGTTCGCGGACGCTGCCGCACGGTCGCTCTCGCTCAACTCCTGGTCTGCCGCGGTCGAGCTCGGGCAGGAGGCGCTCGAGCTCACGGATCCCGACTCGCCGGACCGCCCGCGGATCCAGCTCAACGTCGCCTATGCGACCTGGTACGTGCAGCAGAACGACCCTGAGCTGATCGAATCCGCGGTCGCCGGGTTCCTCGCACGAGGAGACCTCTCCGGCGCCGCCGAGGCGTCCTCCCTGCTCTCGCGCGTCCTCGGCAACCGCGGCGACGCTGCGGGAGCACGGGCCGCGGGCGAGCGCGCTGTCGAGCTGGCCCGCCGCGTCCCTCCCTCGTCGGCCACCGCGCGGGCCATCGCGGGCTACGCCAGCAACGCGATCGTGCAGCAGCGCGACGCCGCCAAGGCGCTCCAGCTCGCGCGCGAGGCGCTCGCGGTGGCGGAGGAGGTCGGCGATCCCGCGGTGGCCGCGCGCGCCCTCAACACGATCGGGCTCGCGCGCGTCCACGAGGGCGACGAGGAAGGAATCCGCGACCTCGAGCGGAGCGTCGAGATCAGCCTCGCCGCGAACGCCTCGGGGGAGGCCGGCACCGCGCTGAACAATCTCGCCGCCGTGCTGGGGCAGGTCGGTCGGCTGTCGGAGGGGCGCGCACGCATCGACGAGGCCCGCGCGATCCACGTGCGGCACGGGAGCTCCGCGTCGCTGCTCTGGAACGACGCGTCGCAGATCGAGTATCTGGACGCCCTGGGCGACCTCGGCGGCGTGATCGCGAGTGCGGGGGACTTCCTGTCCCGGCCGGGCGCGGACGACCGGTACACGACACCGTCCATCCTCGCCGCGCGGGCCCGGGCGCAGCTCGCGCGGGGGCAGGTGAGCGCGGCGCTCGCCGACGCCGAGCGGGGGTTGGCCCTGCTGCGCGCGAGGGGTCACGACGCCCAGATGTCGGGAGGCTTCCTGGTGGCGGCGGCGCGCTGCGCGCGTGCGGCAGGGCACCGCGAGAAGGCGGATGCGCTGCTGGCGGAGGCGCTCGAGTGGGCGCGGCCGTCCACCGAGGACGCGATCTACGACCTCCCGCTCCACCTCGTCGAGCTCGGGCGCGGCGAGGAGTACCTCGTTCTGACGGACGGCGTTCCCGGATACCTCTGGCAGCGTGCGGGGAGGGCCGCCGTCGTGGGCGACTTCGTGGCCGCCGCCGAGCTCTACGGCCGGATCGGCGCCCGCTTCGTGGAGGCGTGGGCCGGTCTCCTGGCCGCGGAGGGCGGCGACACCTCGCGCCTCGAGCCCGCGCTCGCCTACTTCGAGGAGCAGCGGGCCGAGCCGTACGTCGAGCGGTGCCACGCTCTGATGCAGGCGTCCGCGTAGGATCAAGCCGTGCCCGAGGCGCTCTGGTTCACCGACGACGACGCCGCCTGCCGGCTGCTCGCGGAGGATCCGTTCGCGCTCCTCGTCGGCTTCGCCCTCGACCAGCAGGTCACCGTGCAGCAGGCCTTCCTCGGCCCGCTCAGGCTGAAGGAGCGGCTGGGGACGCTCAGGCCGGGCGTCGTCGCCGTCGCCGAGCTCGAGCCGCTCTTCCGCCAGAAGCCGGCGATCCACCGCTTCCCCGGCGCGATGGCCGAGCGGGTGCGCGAGCTCGCAGCGACCGTCTCGGACGAGTACGGCGGCGATGCGTCCCGCCTCTGGACGGAGGCCGAGGACGGCGCCGACCTGCGCCGCCGCATCGCCGCGCTGCCGGGGTTCGGCGAGATGAAGATCAAGTCGCTCGGCGCGGTGCTCGCGAACCGGTTCGGAGTCGAGATCGCGAAGCCGCTCGAGCCGGACCACCCGACGCTCGGCGTCGTCGACTCGCCCGAGGCGCTCGAGCGCTACCAGGGCTGGAAGCGCGCGTACAAGAAGGCGTCGAAGGGTGCGTAGACTCTCCGCCGTGGCGACCCCGGCGTAGTCGATCCGAATCCGAACCTCGAGCGGCCAGTGCCGCTCCGTCCGATCGACAAGGAGAACCCATGGTCCCAAGAGCACGGCTCGAGCGCGTCGCGTCGGGCCTCGCACCCGTCACGCCGGGCTGGTTCGTCGTGAACGTCCGCGACACCGCCTGGTGCACGAACCACGAGTACGCAGGCGTCGCGATCTTCGAGTCCGACGAGTTCGTCCTGAAGGGCCGGCCCGACCTGACCGCGTACGAGAAGCCGTTCGCCGGCTTCACGATCCGCGTCGTGCAGCCGGGCAAGCCGGCGGGCCTCTACCACGCGGAGTCGGTGCAGGAGGATTTCCTCGTCGTCGCGGGGAGGTGCATCCTCGTCGTCGAGGACGAGGAGCATCAACTCGAGACGTGGGACTTCGTCCACTGCCCGCCGATGACCGGGCACACGTTCGTGAACAACGGCGACACGCCGTGTGTGCTCGTCGCGACCGGCAACCGCCGCGACGATCTCGAGCGGATCTACCCGCGGTCGGAGACGGCGCTTCGGTACGACGCGTCGTCGCCCGAGG
>DASTZY010000063.1:0-17159 GCA_035764085.1 Gaiellaceae bacterium | reverse complement strand
CACGACCGCGACGGCTAGAACAGCTGCTCGGGCTCGGCCGGCTTCGCGGTCTTCTCGAGCACGCGCCGAGCACGACGACCGAGGTCGCGGAGGTCGAGCGGGCCCTCGTCGACGGCCTTCGCCACGCGTTCGGCGAGGTCGAGCGCGTCGTCGAGGACGACGGTCGCCGTCGCCGCGTCCTGCCCCATGTCGTGGAGGATCGTCCGCTCGGTACGTCCGGCGAGGATCGGCTCCGCGATCCCGTCGATCCAGACGCGCGTGCGCCGGCCGCCCCCGCGCTCGTCGCCGGTGATCGGCTCGAGCGCATAGATGCGGTCGGCACGGGCCCACTTGCCGAAGCCGAGGAACACCATCCGCGTAGCGCCGTCGGTCATGAGTCGATCATCGCACGCGCCGCGCTGCTACTCGAAGTACGTGTCCTCGTGGGAGTACGGCGGGGCGCACATGCAGAGGATGGTGAGCTCGCTCGTCCCGTTGTTCTCGAGCGTGTGCCACGCGCCCGGCGGGATCAGGATCGCGTCGCCGGGCCGGACCCGTCGGGTCTCGCCGTCGACCTCGAGCTCGCCCGAGCCCTTGGTGACGAGGTAGATCTCCTCGGTTCGCCGGTGGTAGTGGCGCTCGGTGGCCTGGCCGGGCTCGAGCAGCGCCTCGGCGAGGCTCTGCACCTGCGTGTGGTGCAACTCCCGGATCGTCGAGCCGTCCTTGGTCGCGAACGGCTCGGCGCGGTCGAGGCTCTGCAGGTTCACAGCACCGAGGCGACGACCTCGGCGACGCGCTCCTGCGCGGCCGACTCGATGCCGGTGAAGAACGGGAGCGCCAGCGAGCGCGAGCTGACGTCCTCCGCGACCGGGCAGAGCCCTTCGGAGAACCCGAAGCGCTCGCGCATGTACGGCTGCAGGTGGATCGAGGGGAGGTAGCGGTTGTAGCCGATCGCCTCGCGCTCGAAGGCGGCGATCACTCGCTCGCGCGCGGCGGAGTCCGGGAAGAGGACGACGTAGACGAACCACGATCGCGTGTGTGCCTCGTCGTCGGCGCACGGCAGCTCGAGCTCCTCGATGTGCCCGAGCAGCTCCCCGTAGCGCGCCGCCGCCTCGCGGCGGAGCGTCAGGATCTCGTCGAACCGCTCGAGCTGTCCGATTCCGAGCGCGGCCGCGATGTCGCTGAGCCGGTAGTTGAAGCCGAGCCGCACGTGCTCGAGCCAGCCGCCCGGCTCCGGCCGGCCCTGGTTGCGAAGCGAGCGGATCAGGTGCCATTCCTCCTCCGAGTGCGTCACGACCATCCCGCCCTCGCCCGTCGTCAGCTGCTTGTTCGGATAGAAGGCGAAGACGCACGAGACGCCCTGCGAGCCGAGCGGCGCGCCTCGGTACTCGGCCCCGAGCGCCTCGCAGGAGTCGGCGATCAGCGCGAGCCCGTGCCGGCCGGCGATCGCGCGCAGCTCGTCGAGCTCGGACGGGTAGCCGTAGATGTCGACGGCGACGATCGCCTTCGTCCGCTCCGTGACGGCCGCCTCGACCGCGGCCGGATCGAGGTTGAGCGTGCGCGGATCGATGTCCGCGAAGACCGGGATCCCGCCCTCGTACATGAAGCAGTTGGCGCTCGCTGCGAACGAGTACGGGGACGTGATCACCTCGTCGCCCGGCCCGATGCCGGCCGAGATGCAGAGCAGGTGGAGCCCGGTGGTCCCGGAGGAAACCGCGGCCGCGTAGGGCGCGCCGACCCGATCCGCGAGCAGCTCCTCGAACCGGTCGATCGTCGGGCCGAGCGAGAGCCGGCCGGACCGGAGCACCTCGAGGACGAGCTCCTCCTCCCGCTCGCCGAGGTGCGGCCCCGAGAGCGGGACCGACTGCACCTCCTGCTTCACGCCTGTTCGATGTGGTTTGCGGCGGGCGCGTACTCGAGCCACTGGCTCCAGCGGTCGCTGCGCCCGTGCACGGTGTCGAGGTACGCCTCCTGGATCTCCTGCGTGACCGGGCCTGGCGGGCCGATCTCCTGGTCGTCGATCTCGCGGATCGGCGTCACCTCGGCGGCCGTCCCGACCATGAACACCTCGTCGGCAAGGTAGAGGTCGGTGCGGATGATCGGCTTCTCGACGACGCGGTGGCCGAGATCCTGCGCGATCTGGATCACGGTGTCGCGTGTGATGCCCACGAGGATCGAGGCGGCGAGGTCGGGCGTGTAGATGACGCCGTCGCGGACGAGGAAGATGCTCTCGCCCGAGCCGTCGGCGACGTATCCGTCGGCGGTCATGAGGATCGCCTCGTCGTACCCCGCGCGATTCGCCTCGCCGACGGCGAGCATCGAGTTGAGGTAGACGCCGGTCGCCTTCGCGACGTGCGGGATGACGTTCGGGCCGACGCGCTGCCAGCTGGAGACCTTGGCGCGGATCCCGTTCCGCTGGCCGTCCTCGCCGAGGTAGGCGCCCCACGGCCACGACATGATCGCCACGTCGATCGGGTTGCCCACCGCCGACACGCCGAGCTCCCCGTAGCCCACGAACGCGATCGGCCGGAGGTAGCAGGACGGCAGCTCGTTGGCGCCGATCACGTCCCAGGTGGCCGTCCGCAGCTCGTCGACCGAATACGGGAGCTCCATGTAGAGGAGCTGGGCCGAGCGCTGCAGGCGCTCGAGGTGGTCGGTGAGGCGGAAGACGGACGTGCCGCGCTCGGTCTCGTAGGCGCGGATCCCCTCGAACACGCCCGAGCCGTAATGGAGGCCGTGCGTGCCGACGTGGATCGTGGCATCTGCCCAGTCGACCAGCTCGCCGTTCATCCAGATCTTCTTCGTCTCGCGCATGTGCGGCTCGTCCCTTCGGTCGGGGTGCTGGCGCCGGGAATCGTACCCGGACGGCTAGCTGAGATCCGCTGTGCGGGCCTGCGTGAGCCGAAGGAGGTCGGCCGGCGCGATGCCGGCCATGTGCCGCTCGGTGCCGGCTCCGATCCAGACCTGGTCGTGGACGAGCAGCTCTCCCGCCATCAGCACCAGGGAGACGCCGGGCGCGGGGAACGGCGCCACCCCTCCCGGCTCGAAGCCGGTGGCCGCCAGCACCTCGTCCGGACGGGCGACGCGCGCGGCCTTGGCGCCGACAGCGGCTGCGACCTTGGTCTCGTCAGCACGACGGTCGCCGGGGACGAGCGCGAGCGTCGGCCGCCCGTCGGCGACGAAGAGCAGCGACTTGACTATCTGGGCGCGGGAGCAGCCGACCGCCTTGGCCGCCGCGCTCGCCGTCGGAGTCCCCTCCGGGAACTCCTCCACCCGCGCGTCCACGCCGCCGCTCCTGAGCACCGCTGCGACCCGCGCCACCGGCTCCGGCCACCGTTCCACGGCCGCACCGTACCCCGGCGCAACCCGCTTCGGCGCTCGACCGTTTTTTCATCCGGGAGACGACATCGGAAGGGAGACGACCGTGGACGAGCGCGAGCGACGTGCGACGACCGAAGCCCTGTTCCGGGACGTGAACGAGCGGATCGCCGAGAGCGCGGAGCGCTTCGACGCCGAGGAAACCGACTTCGTCTGCGAGTGCGACGACGCGAATTGCACCAATCGCGTCTCCGCGAGCCTCGCGGAGTACGAGCAGGTGCGGGCGGACCCGACGACGTTCCTCGTCACTCCGGGCCACGAGCAGGGGGACATCGAGCACGTGATCTCGGACCGCGGGCGCTTTCGGATCGTGAAGAAGTTCCAGGCGGTGATGCGGCGGACGGTGGTCCGGCTGGACCCGCGTAGCCGGCCGGCGACGAGCTAGTTCGCGACGGGACCGAGCTCGAGCACGCGGGCCTCGTCGAAGCCCTCGCCACGCAGCCGCTCCACGAGCTCCTGCGACGGCGCCGCATCGACGGTGAGCGCCATCAGCGCCTTGCCGCCGCGGAGGCTCCGGGAGACGGTCATCCCGGCGATGTTGATCCCGGCCTCGCCGAAGAGTGTCCCCACACGACCGATCACGCCGGGCACGTCGTCGTAGCGGCAGAGCACGAAGAGAGGCGCCAGCTCGAGCTCGATCTCGAAGCCGAGGATGTTGACGAGCCACGGCCGGTGGTCGCGCCCGATCGTGGTGCCGGCGACGCGTACGCGCGAACTCCCGCTTCGCATCTCGACCCGGACGAGGTTCGTGTAGTCGCGGGCCGACCGCGACCGCTCCTCGCGCACCTCGATGCCGCGCTCCGCCGCGATCAGCGGCGCGTTGACGTAGTTCACGGGACGGTCGGCGCGGCCCTGGAAGGCGCCGTTGAGCGCCGCGACGGTGAGCAGGCGCGCGTCGTAGTCCGCGAGCCCGCCGTAGACCGTGATCGCGATCTCCTCCGCGACGCCGTCGGCGAGCTCCATGGCGATCCGGCCGAGACGGGCGGCGAGGGGAACGTAAGGCCCGAGGACCTCGAGGTCGTCGGCGCCGATCACCGGGATGTTGACCGCGTTCGTGACGAGCCCGCCCTCGAGCGCCGCGGCGACCTGCTCGGCGACGATCACGCCCGCGCGGTCCTGCGCCTCGCCCGTCGAGGCCGCGAGGTGCGGCGTGACCACGACGTTGTCGCGCTCGAGCAGGGGACCGGAGTACGGCTCGCTCCCGAACACGTCGAGCGCCGCGCCGGCGACCTGCCCCGAGTCGAGCGCGGCCAGCAGCGCCTCCTCGTCGACGAGCTGGCCGCGGGCGGCGTTGACGACGCGGACGCCCGGCCGCATGGCCGCGAATGCGGCGGCGTCGAGCGAGCCGCGGGTCTCCGCCGTCAGAGGCGAGTGCAGCGTGAGGAAGTCCGCGGCCGCGTAGACGTCCTCCGGCGTCTCGACGCGCTCGGCGCCGAGCTCGCGGAACCGCTCGGCCGCGACGTACGGGTCGTAGGCGACGACCCGCATCCCGAGCCCGAGCGCGCGCCGCGCCACCTGCTGGCCGATCCGGCCGAAGCCGAGCACCCCGAGCGTCTTGCCCGCGAGCTCGATGCCGCCGTAGGCGCTGCGCTCCCAGCGACCCTGCTTGAGCGCCGCGTGCGCCTGCGGGATGTTGCGGGCGAGTGCGACGAGGAGCCCGATCGTGTGCTCCGCGGCGGAGACGACGGTCGATTCCGGCGCGTTGGCCACCACGATCCCGCGGCGCGTCGCCGCCTCGACGTCGACGTTGTCGACGCCGACGCCCGCCCGCCCGATCACCTTCAACCGCGCGGCGAGCTCGATCAGGTCGGCGGTCAGCTTCGTCGCGGAGCGGACGACGATCGCGTCGTAACCGCCGATGATCTCCTCGAGCGCGCTGTCGCCGTCGACGTCCACATCGAAGCGCGAGCGCAGGAGATCGACTCCGGCCTCCGCGATCTCCTCGCGAACGAGGACGCGTTGTGTCACGCGCGCGAGGGTTCGGTGCTGAAGGCTTCCAGCGCGGCCGTGACGGCGACGCCGCGTTCCACGTCTGCGCCCAGGTCGGCGAGGACGAGCTCGACCGCCGCGATCTGCGTCGTGATGTCGAAGACGTCGAACCAGCCGATGTGTCCGAGGCGGAAGATCTTCCCCTTCAGCTCGCCCTGGCCGTTCGCGATCGTGATCCCGAAGCGGTCCCGGACGCCCTTGATCACGTCGCCGGAATCGACGCCCGAGGGAGCCCGGACGGCGGTCACGACGGCGCTGCGGTCCTCGTCCGGGGAGAAGAGCTCGAGCCCGAGCGCCTTGACGCCCGCGCGCGCGGCCCGGCCGAGCCGGACGTGCCGCTCGAACGAGACGTCCAACCCTTCCTCGAACAGCAGCTGGAGCGCCACGTCGAGGCCCGAGACGAGCGAGACCGGAAGCGTGACCGGCGCGTCGAGCTTCTGCTGTGCCTTCCGCGTCCGCTCCCAGTCGAAGTAGAAGCGCGGCGAGGAGCCGGTCGCGGCCAAGGCCCGCTCCGAGACGGCGGCGAGGCCGAGCCCGGGCGGGGTCATGAGAGCCTTCTGGGAGCCGGAGACGACGACGTCGAGTCCCCAGCCGTCGGTCTCGCACGGGACGGCGCCGAGGCTGGAGACGGCGTCGACGACGACGAGCGCCCCGGCATCCCTGGCCGCCGCCGCGAGAGCGGGCACGTCGGAGACGACTCCGGTGGACGTCTCGGACTGGACGATCCAGACGGCCTTCGCGTCCTGCTCGGCGAGCCGCGCTCGGAGGTCGTCCGCCTCGGGCGTCTCGCCCCAGGCGTACCGGAGCACGTCGACTTCGGCTCCGTACGCGGTGGTCATCGCGACCCAGCGCTCGCCGAAACTCCCGGCCGAGACCACGAGGTGGCGCTCGCCGGGCGAGACGAGGTTGGCCACGGCGGACTCGAACGCGCCGGTGCCCGAGGCTCCGAAGAGGAGCACGTCGTTCTCCGTCCGGCACACCTCGCGCAGCCGGGTCAGGACGCGCTCGTACACGGGCAGGAAGTCGGGGCTGCGATGGTGCACCACCGGGGCGCCGACGGCCGCCAGCACCTCGGGCGGCACGGGCGTCGGCCCGGGAGTGAACAGATACCGCTTCGTCGCCACGCTCGAACCGTAGCGTTCTACCCTGCGGGCATGGATGCGCTGCTGGCCTTCGCCGCGGCATTGCTGACTCTCCGGCTCACCGGCCTCCTCGCGGGGCGGTACCGGAACAGCGGACGGCCGGAGTTGCTCGCGTGGGCGGCAGGGCTCGGTGCGTACGCCCTCGCCGCCGCCGCGATCGCGTGGGGCGAGGCTGCCGGCTGGGACGCACGCGCCTTCCGCGTCTACTACGCGGCGGGCGCGCTGCTGACCGCGCCGCTGCTCGGCGCGGGGTCCCTGCTCCTCGCCGGCCGCCGGCGCGCAGCGCCCGTGGCGCTCGTCTATGCCGGCCTCGCCGTGGGCGTCTCGCTCGCGATGCCGGTGCACGGCGCGTTCGCCGCGCACGGGATCCCGGCGGCGCAGGACCACCTCGACTTTCTCCCGGCCCGTCTGCTCGCGATCGTGGCGAACGTGCTGGGGACGCTGGCGGTCGTCGTCGTCGCGCTGCGCTCGTTCCGCCGCCGCCCGCTCGGTAACGGGCTGATCGTCGCCGGCATCGTGGCGGCGGCAACGGGAAGCGGTCTCGCCGGGCTCGGGGCCGCCGGGAGCGCGCTTGGAATCGCGATCGGGGCCGTGCTGCTTTACGCAGGATTCGTGCTCCCTGCGCATTTTTTGCCGCTTTCTCGAGCACAATTGCGCCTCGGGAAATAGCGCCGATGCGTTACAAGCGTTGCCTTGTCGGCGCACTAACGTTGCGCCTGTAGCTACCCTCGTGCGAACGATCGCATAAGCCGCGCCAAGCGGTGCACGCCCAGAGGCTGGAAGCGTCGGTGGCCAAGCCACCGCCGCCCGGCCGAAAGCAGGGGCGAACTTCCCGCCCGCTTGGCCTCCGACTTGCAATCGACCTAGGGAGGACGAATTGCGGCGCTCCATCCTGGCCTGCGGGCTCCTGCTCGCGTTCGCAGGCATGGCCACTGCGGCGGCGGCCGCCGCAGGGTCGAAAACGACGAACTCGAGTCCAACCCGCAGCACGAACACCGCGACGACGACCACGACCGTCACCACGACGGACACCGAAACCGCAGCCCTGCGGCGTGCCCAGGCGCGTGCGGCCGCCCACTGGCGGCGCCATATCCGAA
Source organism: Gaiellaceae bacterium (assembly GCA_035764085.1). Lineage (GTDB taxonomy): Bacteria > Actinomycetota > Thermoleophilia > Gaiellales > Gaiellaceae > Palsa-739. The sequence goes on along the minus strand of DASTZY010000063.1, from coordinate 9,574 downwards.
GCTTCAAGGCCGGCACGAAGCGCTGGCTGACCGTGATCCACGGACGCCCGCCGGGAAGCGGCACGCGCGCACTCGCCTCGCACTCGCTGCGGCGACTACGGCACATCGCCAATCTCTGGCGCCACCGGGAGCACAGGGTCTGGTGGCGGGCGAACCACCCGCCGAATTTCACAGGGTGGCTCTGCATCCACCGTTACGAGGGCAGCTGGAGCGACTCCGGAAGCCCGTACTACGGTGGCCTGCAGATGGATCTCTCCTTCCAGGCGACCTACGGGCGCTGGCTCCTGCGGCACAAGGGCACCGCGGATCACTGGAGCCCGCTCGAGCAGATCTGGGCGGCGGTGCGCGCCTCGCGCTCGCGCGGCTTCTCGCCGTGGCCGAACACGGCGCATTACTGCGGCTTGCTGTAGTCACCATTTTCGGCTCAACCACGCCCTTTTGACGGCCCGCTACGCGGGCCGTCGTCATTTTGGCATCAGTTCGACTTGACAACGACATCATTGTGATGTCATAGTGCCGCCATGCAGATCGACGGTGTCATCCAGGCGCTCCGGGAGGACCTCGTCCGTGTTGCGGCACTCGGTGACGAGTCGACGACGCGGGCCGCGGATCTCCTCTCGGTGGCGATCGAGGCGTCGCTGGGTCGCAGGATCCAGGACGTCCTCGCCGAGGCGGCGCTCGAGCTGAACGACCAGCTCGACTCCGCGCACGTCGAGGTGCGCATTGCGGGCCGCGACCTCCAGCTCGTCGTCGTCCAGGAGGACGGCAGCGTGCCGGAGCCGGTCGACGAGGCGTTCTCGGCCCGGATCACGCTGAGGCTCCCCGAGAGCCTCAAGCAGCGGATCGAGTCTGCCGCCAACCGCGAGGGCGCATCCGTCAACACGTGGCTCGTCCAGGCGCTCCAGCGCTCGCTCGAGCCGCGCCGTTCCATGTCCGGCAGCCGCAACCGACTCACCGGCTACGGCCGCAGCTGAGAGGAGGAGGCATGTACCCCGACTACCACCTTCCGTCCAAGGCCCAGACCACTCTTCGGCCCGACCGGCGCCCGCTTCCACGCGCCAGCGAGATCCGGCTCCGCGTCAAGCGCACGCTGAGCCGCGGGGAGGCGTGAGGATGCTCGAACACACCTTCCACACTCCCCTGCCGGTCACGCTCGAGGTGGCGATTCCGAGCGGAGACATCGAGGTCGAGACCGACGGCGGCGAGGAGACCGAGCTCACGGTAACCGGCGACGAGCGCCTGCTCGAGCACGTCGAGGTCCGCCAGGACGGCGACCGGGTCGTCGTCAACGTCCGCGACAAGAGCAAGTTCGGCGTCTCGTTCTCCGGCACCGGCTTCTCGATCGGCTCCTTCAGCTTCGGCAGCGAGGGGCTGCGCGTCCGGGCCCGCGTCCCGCACGGCGCGGGAGTGCTGGTCAAGACCGCGTCCGCCGACACGAAGCTCTCCGGCCACTTCGGCTCCTTCGAGCTCAACTCCGCGTCCGGCGACGTCCGGGCCCGCGGCGAGATCGCGCAGGACGCGACCGTGAAGACCGTCAGCGGCGACGTCCAGGTCGAGCGCATCGACGGCGACCTGCTGGTGCAGTGCGTCTCGGGCGACGTCCGCGCAGGCGCGGTCGCCGGCTCGGTCGACACGAAGTCCGTCTCCGGCGACATCCGGCTCGAATCCGTCACTTCCGGCGACGTCCGCTTCAACAGCGTCTCGGGCGACATCGAGATCGGGATCGCCGAGGGATCCCTGCTCGACGTCGACGCAGGCTCGACCTCCGGCGACCTCAGCTCCGAGGTGCCGCTCGCAAGCGAGCCGCCCGCGGGCGAGGACTCGGCAGGGCCGACGGTCGTCCTGCGCGGCCGCACCGTGAGCGGCGACGTCCGCGTCTTCCGGGCAGGCTGATGGCCGCAGGAGCGACAGCGGTGCAGGCTCCCGCTCCGGCCTCCCTCGTGCGCAACCGGCCGATGGCGGCCCTCCTCGTCGCGGAGGTCCTCTCCACCACCGGCTCGCAGATGACCGGGCTCGCGCTGCCGTGGTTCGTCCTCGTCACGAGCGGCTCGAAGCAGATGGCTCTCGTCGTGGCGGCCGAGACCGCCGGCTACGCGCTGTTCGCGATCCCGAGCGGCTCGCTGCTCACGCGGCTCGGCTCGCAGCGGACGATGCGCCTCTGCGACGCGACCCGCGCGCCCCTGATGCTGCTCGTCCCGCTGCTGCACTGGACCGGAGAGCTGACCCTGCCGATCCTCGTCGTGCTCGCGTTCGCGCTCGGCGTCTCCAGCACCCCGTACGGCGCGGCGCAGCACCTGATCGTCGCCGAGATCCTCGACGAGGACGAGGCGGCGGTCGAGCGGGGGAATGCCCTGCTGCAGGGCGCGACGCGGATCACGATGCTGGGCGGCCCCGCGCTCGGCGGCATCCTCATCGCCGTCGTGGGAGCGCCGATCGTGCTCGTCGTCGACGCCGCGAGCTACCTCGTCGCCTTCGCGCTCGTCACGCTGTTCGTCCCGGTCGCAGCCGGGGCGCGGGTGGAAGGAGCGGAGGACGGCCGCGGCCTCCTCGCTGGCGTGCGCTGCCTCCTCCGCGACCCGCTCCTGCGCGGCTGGACGACCGCGCTCGTCGTCGGCGACGCCTCCTTCTCGGTCCTGTTCCTCTCGATCCCCGTGCTCGTCTTCGCGCACTACGGCGCGGATCCGCGCCTCGCGGGCGCCTTCATCGCCGCCTGGGGAGTGGGCGCCGTCATCGGAAACGTCGCCGCGTACCGCAGCGAGCGGATCGGCGGGCTCCGGCAGGCGCCCTGGCAAGTGCTCCTGCAGGCGGCGCCCCTCTGGGTGCTCGCGATGCCGGTGCCGGCGGCCGCGCTCGGGGGAGCCCTCGCGCTCTCGGGGATCGCCAACGGCATGGTCAACCCGACGCTGCACGCGTTCCTCACGCTGCGGCCCCCCGCGTCCGTGCGGGCGAAGGCACTGACGGCCGCCAACGCGGCGTCCTCCATCGGCGCCCCGGTCGCGCTCGCCCTCGCCGCGCCCGCATTCGCGGCCTACGGATCGCGGCACGTGGCCGCGATCGCTGCCGCCGGCCAGCTGGCGGCCATGAGCTACGCGGCCCTGATCACGCTCCGCTACCTCGCGAGGGAGCGGGCCTGATGCGTCGGCTCCTCTCGTACCGCGACGCCCGTCTGCTCCTCGCCGGTCAGACGATGTCCGCCTTCGGCGACTGGGCGATGTGGATCGTGCTGGCGGTCTGGATGAAGACGCTCACGGGCTCGAGCGCCCGCGCCGGGCTCGTCTTCATGGTGCTCGGGCTCGGGAACCTCGCCGGGCCGCTGGGCGGGCTGCTCGCCGACCGCGTGAAGCGGCGCCCGCTCATGATCGTGTGCGACTGCGTCCTGGGAGCGTCGGTGCTCGTGCTGCTCTTCGTGCACGACGCGGGCGACGCCTGGCTCATCTACCTCATTGCGTTCTTGTATGGCGTCGTCGGCTCGGTCTTCTACCCCGCGCGCTCGGCGCTCCTGCGCCTGATGCTCCCCGAGGAGCTGCTCGCCGAGGCAAACGGCGTTCTCTCCTCGGTGCAGCAGGGGCTCCGGATCGTCGCCCCGCTCGCGGGGGCCGGCCTCTATGCCGCCTTCGGCGGCGGCACCGTGGCGATTCTCGATGCGGCGACGTTCGCCGGATCCGCCCTCTTCCTCTCGCGGATGCAGGTGCGCGAGGAGAAGCCCGAACCCCCCGAGCACCACTTCCTGCGCGAGGTGACGGCGGGGATCGAGCACGTCTGGCGGACGTTGCCGCTGCGTCAGATGACGATCGGGACGACGATCGCACTGCTCGTCGTCGGCTTCAGCGAGACCATCATCTTCATCGTGATCCAGCATCTCGGGCACAAGCCCTCCTTCTTCGGCGTGCTCGCGACGCTGCAGGGCGTCGGCTCGATCGCCGGTGGGCTCACGGCGGCGTGGATGCTGCGCCGGACCCGCGATGTGCGCCTGGTCGGGATCGGGCTCGCGCTCTTCGGCAGCTGCGCCCTCTTGCTCGCCGTTCCCTCACTTCCCGTCGTGACCGTCGGCTTCGTCATCGCGGGAGTCGGGCTCGTGTGGGCGATCGTCGCCTTCAACACCGCGATCCAGACGCGCACGCCACTCGTCATCCAGGGGCGCGTGTCGGCGGCCGTCGACCTCTCCCTGTCGATCGCGCAGGTGACGTCGATCGCTGCCGGCGCTGCGCTCTCCACGCTGATCGACTACCGCATCCTGCTGGTCGCGATGGCGTCCGTGCTCGCCGCCTCTGCCGCGTTTCTCCTGACACGAAGGGAAGAACCGGGCACGGCCACCGAAGGCGCGACTCCGCGCGAGGTCGCGCTCGACATGGAGCCGCGGGTGTGAGCGTCCTCGCGGGCTTCGACGGCTTCATCGAGGTGACGCGGCAGGAATGGCAGGTGCCCGGCATCGCCGTGGCGGCGATCCGCGACGGCGAGGTCGTCTTCTCGAGCGGCTTCGGATCACGTGATGTCGAGCGTGACCTGCCGGTGACCTCGAAGACCCTCTTTCCGCTCGCTTCGGTGACGAAGTCGTTCACCGCGACGGCGATGGCGCTGCTGGTCGACGACGGCGTCGTCGAGTGGGACACGCCGGTCAAGGAGTACTTGCCGGACTTCGAGCTCTACGACTCCGAGCTGACGGATCGGGTGACGCCGCGCGACCTGCTCTCGCACCGCACGGGCCTCCCCCGGCATGACGCGGCGTGGTTCAACCGACCGATCGAGCGCAGCGACCTCATGCAGCTGCTCCGCTTCCTGCAGCCGAACGCGGAGCTTCGCAGCACCTACCAGTACTCGAACCTGATGTTCATGGTTGCCGGTCAGCTGATCGGGACGGTCGCCGGCTCGACGTACGAGGATTTCGTCCGGTCGCGGCTCCTCGAGCCGCTCGGCATGAGCGAGACGAACTTCTCGATCGCCGAGTCGAAGGAGACCGGCGACTGCTCGCGCGGTCACTCGAAGCGCGACGACGTCGTTCGGACGATCCCGTACTACGAACGCCAGCAGGCGATCGGGCCGGCCGGAATGATCGTCTCGAACGTCGCGGGGCTCGCCCGCTGGGTGCGCTTCCACCTGGCCGACGGCTGCACCGAGGACGGCACCCGGCTCGTCTCGCCGGAACAGATCCGGGAGCTGCGGCGGATCCAGACTGCGTACCGGGTCGAGTCGATCCACCCCGAGGAACACGGTCCGGCGGGGTACGGGCTCGGTTGGGGCATCGACTCGCTCCACGGGCGGTCGCTGATCAACCACAGCGGCGGCATCAACGGCTTCAGCACGTTCGCCGCATTCGTTCCCGAGCTCGGGTCGGGCATCGCGATCCTGGTCAACCTCAATCAGGCGTCCGGCGCATTTCGGTCGATCGCCTACAACTGGTTCGAGCGATGCATGGGGCTCGAGCCGATCGACTGGACCGCCCGCCTGCGGAACCAGGAACGGCTGGACGAGGCGGACGGCAAGCGCCTCGCGGACTTCCCTCTCACGCGTCCGCGGAGCGGCACCTCGCTGTCCCACCCGCTCGCCGACTACGTAGGCACGTACGAGCATCCCGGCTACGGCCGGATCGACATCCTGCAACGCGACGGGAAGCTCGGCGGTTCGTACAACGACATGACGTTCGAGCTGACGCACCACCATCACGACGTGTTCCGGCTGGTGCTCGAGGAGCGCGGGGACGAGTGTCTGGTGCGCTTCGGGGCGGGCCACCGCGGCGATATCGAGTCGCTCGAGGCTCCGTTCGAGCCGCTGGCTCCTCCGATCGTCTTCTCGCGCGTCTGGGAGCACGCCGGCGACCGGCGGCTGGTCGGCGACTACGTCCTCGAGGACGGGCGGACGGTTGCCATCCGCCTGCGCGACGACGAAGCCCTCACCGCCTCGCTCCCCATGCTCGAGCTGCGGGACGTGGAGCTCGTCGCCGTCGGACCACGAGAGCTCGCGCTGCGGGGAACCGACCTGATCAGCTTCGCCGTCTTCTACGACGAGCCCGACGGGGACGGCCCCGTCGAGCGCATCTATTGCCGCACCGAGGACAGCCTGCGCGTGGGAACGCGGGTCGTGGAGACGGCTGCGACCATGGAGGCGTGACCGAGCTCCTCCCGCTCCGGCGAAACCGCGACTTCCTGCTCTTTCAGAGCGGCTCCCTGCTCTCGACCTTCGGGTCGGGCATCTCGCAGATCGCATATCCGCTGTTGACGCTCGCGCTGACGCACTCGGCGGCGAAGACGGGCTATGTCGGAGCCCTCGAGTTCGCACCGCTCGTGCTGCTGAGCGCCCCGGCAGGAGTGGCGGCCGACCGCTTCGACCGGCGGCTCCTGATGATCGCCTCGGACCTGGTCGGAGCGACCGCGCTCGCGCTGCTGGCCGCGGCGGTCCTGACCGGGCACGTGGAGTTCTGGATGATCGCCGTCGTGGCGTTCGTCGACACGACCGCGGCCGTCGTCTACCGGTCCGGCTCGAGCGGGGCGATGAAGGCGGTCGTGCCGCAGCCGCAGCTCGCCGACGCCTCGAGCGTCGCGATGGCGCGCATGTCGACGGTGCGCCTCGTCGCGCCGCCGGTGGGCGGGGCGCTCTTCGGCCTCTCGCGCGCGCTGCCGTTCGTCGTCGACTCCGTCTCGTACTTCTTCTCGACCGCATCGCTCCTGTTGATGCGGACGCCCTTCCAGGAGGAGCGGGTGCCGGGCACGCGCACGCCCTTTCGCGAGGGGCTCGGGTACTTCTGGAGCATCCCGTTCCTGCGCACGACCATCGGGATGATCGCCGCCAGCAACCTCGTCGCCGCCGGCGCCCCGATCGCGGTCATCATCCTCGCTCATCGCGAGGGCCTCTCGAGCGCGGCGATCGGCGGCTTCGTCGCGTTGCAGGGCGTGATGCTGCTGGTCGGGTCGACGCTCTCCCCGCTGTTGCGGCGGCTCCTCCCCATGCGCGTGATCCTGCTCTCGGAGTTCTGGATGGCGCTCGTCTACGCCGCGTTCCTCGTCTACCCGAGCGTCTACGTGCTGGCGGTTTGCGTCTCGCTGCACGCGTTCTGGTTCCCCAACACCGACTCTGCGATGGCCGCGTACTCGTACACGCTCATCCCGGATCGCCTGCTCGGGCGCGCGATGGCGGCCTCCAACACGCTGCGGGCCGCGACGGCGCCGCTCGGGCCGCTCCTCGCCGGGCTCCTGCTCGCGCACACGTCGCCCGAGGTCGCGATCGCGGTGCTCGCCGCTCCGGTGGTGGTCGCCGCGGTGATCGGGACGCTGAGCCCCGCGATCCGCGACCTGCCTAGCCTCGAAGCTTCTCCCGCAGCAGCCGGTTGACGACCTTCGGGTCGGCCTTGCCCTGCGTCTCGCGCATCACCTGGCCGACGAGGAAGCCCAGCACTCCCTCCTTGCCCCCGCGGTACGTCTCGACCTGCTCCGGGTGCGCGGCGATCACGGCGTCGATGATCGGTCCGAGAGCAGCCTCGTCCGAGACCGCTGCCCGAGATAGGTAGTCCTCGGCCTTGATCGCGCCCCCTTTCGCCGCCGCAAACGCCTCGTCGAGCGCCTCGCGCGTCACGTTGGCCTGCAGGATCTGCACGAGCGCCGGAGCGTTGATCCGATTGAAGTCGCCCCGATTCATCGCGACCGCGGCGGCCGTCTTCCAGTCGAGCCCGGCATCGGCGAGCGCCTCCGCGTTCCAGTCGTGCCCCGTCGTGACGAGCTCGGCGGCCGGAGCGAATCCCAGCTCGACCGCGCGCCGCTGGATCCGCTGGGCGGGCAGATCCGAAGGGAGCTCGCGACGCTGCCGCGCGACGAGCTCCTCCGACGGCGCGACCGGCACGAGATCGGGCTCGGGGAAGTAGCGGTAGTCGTCGGCCTCCTCCTTCGAGCGGTGGACCGTGAGGCGATCCGTGTCGGCGTCGTAGTCGTACGTCGACTGGGCGAGCTCCTCGCCTGCCTCGTGCGCCTCGACCTGTTGCCGCACTGCCGCCTCGATGGCCCGCCCGATGAAGCGGAACGAGTTCATGTTCTTGATCTCCCAGCGAGGCCGGAATCCCTCCTCGCCGGACCGCCGTACCGAGACGTTGACATCGGCGCGGAGCGTCCCCTTTTCCATGTCTGCGTCTGACACGCCGAGCTCGACGATCGTCTGGCGCAGTAGCTGCAGGTACCACACCGCCTCCTCGGCCGAGCGGAGGTCGGGAGCCGAGACGATCTCGAGCAGCGGCGTGCCGCCGCGGTTGAAGTCGACGAGGCTGTAGTCCGCGCCGACCGAGCGGCCGGTCGCCCCGCCGGCGTGGACGGTCTTCGCGGCGTCCTCCTCGAGGTGCGCGCGCACGATGCCGATCTCGCGCTCGCCCTCCGCCGTCGGCAGGAGGAAGCGGCCCTTCCCGCACAGCGGTGCCTCGTACTGGCTGATCTGGTAGCCCTTCGGCAGGTCGGGATAGAAGTAGTTCTTGCGCGCGAAGACGGCGCGCTCGGCGATCTCGCAGTCCAGCGCGAGCCCGAGCAGGATCGTCATCTCGATCGCGCGTGCGTTCGGGACGGGGAGCGCGCCGGGGTGCGCGAGGCAGACGGGGCAGGTGTGCGTGTTCTCGGCCGCGCCGTACTCGAGCGCGCAGCGGCAGAACATCTTGGTGCGGGTCTTGAGGTGTACGTGCACCTCGAGCCCGCAGACGAGCTCCCACTCACTCCCTGGCATCGAGCTTCTCCTTCGCCTCGCGGACGGCGTCCTCGACGTCGTCGTGCACTTGCACCATCGCGAGCCGGTGCTCGAGCGGACCGTGCGTCTCGATCAGCCACAGCTCGCGCTCGCCGGCCTCGAGCTGGAGCTTGACCTCCCCGACGAGGACGGCCCGCGAGCCGTCGAGCACGCGCGGGTGCTCTCCGAAGACGCGCTCGACCGCGAGCACGAACTCGGCCGCCGGATCGTCGAACCGCATCGTCATCGCAGACGCTCCGGCACCGAATCGAAGCCGATCGACTGCTCGAGGGCGTATCCGATGCGGAAGAGTGCGTTCTCGGCGAATTGCGGGCCGATGAGCTGCAGGCCGACCGGCAACCCCTCCGAGAGCCCGCACGGGATGCTGAGCCCGGGCAGGCCCGCCATGCAGGACGGGATCGTGAGCAGATCGCTCAGGTACATCGCGATCGGGTCGGCGGTGCGAGCGCCGAGCGGGAAGGCGACCGTCGGCGAGGTCGGCGAGACGAGCGCGTCGAACGTCTCGAACAGCGCGTCGTGCTCGCGCTTGATCACCGTCCGCACCTTTTGCGCCTGCCCGTAGTACGCGTCGTAGTAGCCGGCCGAGAGCGCGTACGTGCCGACCATGATCCGCCGCTTCGGCTCGTCGCCGAAGCCCTCGTCGCGCGTGCGCGTGTACATCTCGTAACGCTCGTCCGTGGCGGCGCGGTAGCCGTAGCGCACGCCGTCGTAACGGGCGAGATTCGAGGAAGCCTCGGCCGGAGCGATCAGGTAGTAGCACGCCATCCCGTACTCGACCGAGAGCGGCAGCGAGCACTCCCCCACCTCCGCGCCGAGCTCCTCGAGCTTCGCGACCGCCGCCTGCACGGCCGCTGCGACCCCGGGC
>DASTZY010000062.1:0-9713 GCA_035764085.1 Gaiellaceae bacterium | reverse complement strand
TCGACGGCTCAGGCTGCGTTGCCGCGCTGGTTCGGGCCTCGAGCCGGCGCGGACGATCCGGCCGTCTCGGCCCTGATCGCCCGAGTCGCGCGCCGGGCCGGGTGGGAAGACCTTGGGGGTGCGTTCAACCTCAACGTGCGGGTAGACGTCGAGCCGCCCGTTGTGCTCCGGGTGCATCGACCCTGGGTGCGGCGTGGGCGGGTATTGGGACTGCGGCGCCTGCGGGAGCGGCTTCAAGGGACGCAAGTCCGGGTCGCTCGGCCGGTTGCAATCTCCGGCGGCGACCTCCTGAGGGTCGCTGGTCGCTGGGCTGAGCTCGAGGAGTTCATCGAGCACGTCCGGCCGCCGGCGGGCGAGGACTCCTACGTCCGCCTGTTCGAGGAGCTCGGACGCCTGCACGCTGCGCTCGAGGCAGTCTGGGAGCCGGGCCCGCCCGAACCCCTCGACGACCACAGAACATTCGGGCAACTGCGGTACTCGGTCGGCTTCACACGCCGCAGGCTCGGACCCGGCAGCGAGCCCGTCGTGCGTCGGATGCGTCGACTGAGCGGCGAGCTCTCCGAGCTCCGCAAGGGCCTCGAACTGCCATGCGCTCCGATTCATGGGGACTACAAGCTGGACAACATCGGACAACTCTCAGACGGCTCCTGGGCCACCTTCGACCTGGATTTCGTGAGGGTCAGGGAGCGGCTGTACGACATCGCGGCAAGCCTGAACCACGTTGCACCGAGCGGCCCCGATGGCGTGGGCCAGCCCGTTGAATTGCTCGAGCCGCGACGACTGCTCGACGCCTACGAAGGCGCGGCTCCGGAACCGTTGACTCCCGACGAGCACCGCTGGCTCCCCGGGGCGCTGGCCCTTGTCCCCCTGCACTGGGCTGCCACCGCGGGACTGGTCGGCGGCGACATCCGTCAGGCCGAGAGCGCAATGACCGCCGCCGAGGCCTGGTGGTCGCGCCGGGCCGAACTGTCGTCGTAGTCTGGCGGCCGGCGGGAGCGGCTCGCGAGCGAGGCCTGACTGGGACATCATGCGCTCGGTGGAAGCCGAACGGGTACCCTCGCGCGCCGAGATCGAAGAATTGGTCGCGTTTCACACGGCGCGTATCGCAGAAGTAGTGGCAGAAGGCCGAACCTCGGTCTCGGGGAGCACGCTGTTGGGCCGGTACGGCGGACACGACGTTGACTTGGTCGTGCTCGTCCCGGACGTTGCTCGCGCGGCGGAGCGGTTGCGCGGCTCATACCCGCCCCTCTACGAGGAGGAATGGCGGGACGACTGGGCTGCGTTTCGTCTCGAAGGGCCGCCCCAGGTGGACATCGTCGTGACCAAGCCTGGCAGTGACGGCGACGCCCATCATCGCCGCGCCTGGGAGCTGATTCTCGCGGACGCGCGCGTGCGCGCCGAATACGAAAGCCTCAAAGCGGCAGGCATGGACTCCGTGCGCAAGCGCCAGTTCTTCGACGACGTCGTCGCGATGCTTCCTTCGCAGGACTGATCGAACCGCCCAGGGGTCGTTCCGGAACACTCGCCCAGCCGACCGCCCTTGCGTCAGTCGGTGAGCCGCCCGAGCAGTGCGCCGAAGAGCAGGTGGCGGAAGGTCGCTTGCGCGAAGGCGCGCTTCGACCACAGCGGGGCTAGGCCTTTCGTCCCGCGTGCGGGATGGTGGCGGTCGACGATCACGCCGAGGGGAAAGAGGACGGTGTGCTCCGTGAGCGCCATCGCCAGCGCCGAAGCGCCTCGCGTCCGCGCGCGCTCGTACGCGAGACCGAACACCGCGCCGTTCGCCGCGTGGAGCGCCAGGCCCGCGATCGGCCAGGCTCGCGAGCGCGTCACCGCCTTGCCGAGTACGGCGACGTCCGAGTAGTCGTGGCGCAGTGCGCGCCGGTCCAGGGGCTCGACCGCCGCCCAGACGAGCGCCGCCGTCGCGCCTGCCTTCGCTCCGTTCATGCGGCGACGTTACCGGCTGGCCTGCCCCGCCGGTTCGGAGCCGCCCCGGACGGCCAGAATTCGTGTATTGGTCCCCCTGATCCGGTTCCAAGAGAAGGGGGAAGCATGAAGCGAGTAGTCCTCGCGGCACTGGCAGCCCTGTTCGTCGCGCTCGTCGCCGGCGCTTCGCGTGCGCCGGCGGGACAGCTCTCGCAGTACGACGGAGCGTCGTGGTACGGCAAGTACCTGGCCGTTTCGGGCCAGGACCCGACCACGTGCTCGTCCAACACCGGTGAGCTCGGTCAGCTCTCGTTCGGCTCCAACGTGGACGCGAGCCACGAGTGCGGCTCGCAGAGCGAGACCTCGATCGCGATCAACCCCGCAAACACGCAGAACGTGATCGCTGGCTCGAACGAGATCCAGCGTCTTCCGATGCGGGCCATGTATTCGACCGACGGTGGGCAGACCTTCACCGGGGTCGATCTGCCGTTGCCGCCGGCCCGCACGAACAAGGGCTTCGACTTCGGTTCGGACCCGGGCGTCGCATTCGACTCGAACGGCAACGCGTACTACTCGTATATCGTCGTCTTCTTCGGAGCCGGGGGTGGGATCAACGGGACGGAGATGGCAGTCGCCCACTCCACCGACGGCGGGGCGACCTGGGACGCGACCTTCTTCAATCCGCAGACCGGCGAGGGCCAGTTCAACGACAAGCCGATGATCACGGTCGATACCGGAAGCGCCCATCACAACCGCGTGTACGTGGCGTGGGACAACGCGACCGGCAGTTCGTCGTCCGAGAAGAACGGCAACAAGGTGCTCCTCTCCTATTCGGACGACGGGGGCCTCACGTTCTCGACGCCCGTCTCGGTCAGCGGGACGTTCAAGGGTCGCACCGGCGAGATCGGCGCCGATCCGTACGTCACCCCGGATGGGACGCTGCACGTCGCCTGGCAGGACACCGCGCACGGGACGATCGACGACTCCGCCTCGAGCGACGGTGGACAGACCTTCTCGTCGCCGGTCGTGATCGCACCGGTCAACGGGTTCGCGTTCAACGTCGCCGCACAGGCCTCGCGCGGCGCGCTCGTCTATCCGTCCTGCGGGGCGTACCAGACGACGCTCTACTGCTCGTACATGGACGGCAGCGACGCTGCGACGACGGTCTACGTGGCGAAGTCGACCGACGGTGGTGCCAGCTGGACGTCGACGGCAATGCCTTCGGGCGGCGATCAGTTCAACCAGTGGCTGGCCGTCGACCCATCGAACGGCTCCGTGAACGTGGCCTACTACGACACCGGTACGCACGGTGCGACCTCGACGCTGTACACGCTGGCGCGCTCGACCGACGGCGGCTCCAGCTACAGCGCGTCGGCGATCGCCAACGCGCCGACCGACGAGAGCTGCTGCTCGCCGAGTGTCAATCTCGGTAACCAGTACGGCGACTACGAGGGCATCGCCGCCTTCGGCGGCGTCGTCCACCCGGTCTGGACCGACCGTCGGCAGGACGTGATCGATCTCGGCCTCCGCGAGGAGGTCTTCACGGCAGCCCTCATGCCGTAACCAGGGCTGGTAGCGCCCGGCCGCGGAAAGGCCGGGCGCTACCTTGCCTCCAAAGCCGTCATGGATCCCTTGTCGCTAGCACCACGGCGTGGCGTCGACCTGCGTGCCTAGGATGACCCGCGCCATGGCGGCCGACGAGAACCAGATCCCGCTCGACGAGCAGCTCGGGGAGATCGGGGCCCAGCTCGACTGGGTCCGTGGTTACCTTTGACCCCGATGCGCTGAAGGCCCGTCTCGACGAGCTCGAGCAGGAGCTCGCGGAACCCGACTTCTGGAACGACCAGCAGCGCGCCGCGCGCCTCTCCGCCGAGCACCAGCGCACCCAGCAGAAGCTCCTGCGCTACGACGAGCTCGTCTCGAACGTCGAGTTCCTGCGCGAGGGGGCGGGCACGTTCCCGGACGAGGAGCTCGAGCCGGTGCTGCGCGACGTGCGCACCGAGCTCGCGCGGCTGCAGGAGGACGCGCTCTTCTCCGGCGAGTACGACGCGGGCGACGCGGTCGTCACGATCCAGGCCGACGCGGGCGGCACCGACGCGCAGGACTGGGCGGAGATCCTCCTGCGCATGTACCTGCGCTGGGCCGAGCAGCGCGGCCTCAAGACCGAGGTGATCGAATCGAGCGCGGGGGAGGAGTACGGGCTCAAGTCGGCCACCCTCACCGTGCGGGGCGAGAACGCATACGGGATCCTGAAAGCCGAGCGAGGCAAGCACCGGCTCGTGCGTCTCAGCCCGTTCGACCAGGCGCACCGGCGCCACACGAGCTTCGCGCAGGTGATCGTCGCGCCGCTGCTCGAGCAGGCCGGCGACATCGAGATCGAGGACGACGAGATCCGGATCGACACGTACCGCTCGTCGGGCGCCGGCGGCCAGCACGTGAACAAGACGGACTCCGCCGTCCGCATCACGCACATGCCGAGCGGCATCGTCGTCGCCGTCCAGAACGAGCGCAGCCAGTCGGCGAACAAGGACACGGCGATGAAGATCCTGCGCTCACGCCTCGCCGAGCGGGCCGAGGAGGAGCGGGAGGCGGAGCTCGCGCGCGAGCGCGGCGGCGTGTCGATGGGCTTCGGCGGCAACGCGATCCGCAGCTATGTCCTCCACCCGTATCAGCAGGTCAAGGACGCGCGAACGGGCTACGAGGTCGGCAACACGCAGGGCGTTCTCGACGGCGACCTGGATGGTTTCATCCGTGCCTATCTGCTGCAAACTGCAGGACAGCAGCAGTAATGCGCCGAAAGCTGCGCTAGAGTGGGAGCCGCTTCGCACGGACATGACCGGCGCCGGGCGACGAGCCCGCCCCAACTCGAACCGGTAGATGTGACCGACGTACAGATAGAACAGCCCAGAACAGTCGTGGCACAGGTTCAGCCGCAGGAGCGGGCCAAGCCGGCAGCCGGCTCGATGATCCTGTTCGAGAACGTGACGAAGGTCTACGACCCGGACGTCACGGCGCTCGACGGGGTCAGTTTCGGGATCGACAAGGGGGAGTTCGTCTTCGTCGTCGGCGCGTCGGGCTCCGGCAAGACGACGCTCGTGCGGCTCCTGCTGAAGGAGCTCGAGCCGTCGGACGGGCGCATCATCCTCAGCGGCCGCGACGTGGGCAGGCTGAAGCATGCGCACGTGCCGCGGCTCCGCCGCAACATCGGCTGCGTCTTCCAGGACTTCAAGCTTCTCCCCAGCCGCACGGCGGCCGAGAACGTCGCCTACGCGCTCAAGGTGCAGGGCGAGAGCCGCGCCTCGATCCGGCGCAAGGTGCCCGAGGTGATGACCATGGTCGGGCTCTCGAACAAGATGAACTCGCTCCCCGACGAGCTCTCCGGCGGCGAGCAGCAGCGCGTCTCGATTGCGCGCGCCGTCGTCAACCACCCGCCGCTGCTCGTCTGCGACGAGCCGACCGGAAATCTCGATCCCGACACGAGCGTCGGGATCATGCAGCTCCTCTACCGCATCAACCGCGCCGGCACGACGATCCTCATGGTCACCCACGACCGCGAGATGGTCGACAAGATGCGCAAGCGCGTGATCGCGCTCGAGGACGGCAAGCTCGCCCGCGACGAGCGCCGCGGAGGCTACGCCTCCGAATGAGCCGCGTCCGGTTGTTGTTCTCCGAGGCGTGGGCCTCGATCCGGATGAACCTGTCGACGACCTTCGCGGCGACGATGACGGTGCTGATCGGGATGTGCCTGCTCGGGCTGTTCATCGCGCTCGGCACGTGGGTGCTCTCGTGGAGCAACCACGTCCAGAAGGAGCTCCAGGTCCACGTCTACTTCCAGAGCGACGCAACCGCGCAGCAGGAGCACGCCGTCTTCGCCAAGCTGAAGCAGGACCCGCGTGCGAAGCAGGTCATCTTCGTCTCGAAGGCCCAGGCGCTGGCGAAGATGAAGTCCGACTTCCCGGACCTGTTCAAGACCGGGCTCCCGAGCAACCCGCTGCCCGACTCGTACACCGTGGTGCCGACCAAGGCGTCGTTCACGCCGGTGCTCGGCAGGGAGGTGCAGTCGTCCGGCTGGGCCGGGGTGGACAAGGTCAGCTGGGGGAGCGCGACCGCGAAGCGGGTGCTCACGATCGCGAAGGTGATCTCGCTCGTCTTCCTCATCGCCGTCGTCCTGCTCGTGATCGCCTCGATGCTGCTGATCGCGAACACGATCCGGCTCTCGATCTTCGCCAGGCGACGCGAGATCGAGGTGATGAAGCTGGTCGGCGCGACGAACTGGTTCATCCGCGGGCCGTTCATGCTCGAAGGCCTCCTCTGCGGGTTCCTCGGGGCGCTGCTCGCAGTGATCCTGCTCGTGCTCGGGAAGGCGATCGCCCTGCCGTCGATCCTGCCGCACATCGGGGGAAACAACTCCGACGTGCATGCGCTGTCGTTCACGGCGACCGCGTTCGCGCTGCTCGCCGCGGGTCTCCTGCTCGGCGCGACCGGATCGGCAGTCACGATCCGCCGCTTCCTGCAGGTCTAGCTACCGTCGCCCCGTGGCGCGGGGCAGACACCAGCGGCAGAAGCGACCGAGCCGGAGTGAGCGGCACCGGCGTCGCCAGCCTGTGCGGAAGCCGATCTCCGAGCTGACGGTCCGGCTGCCCGAGCGGCGCGTCGAGCCCGAGACGGTGATCGCGCACCTCGGGCCGACGAACTCCGGCAAGACGCACGACGCGCTGCGCTTCCTCGTGGAGACGGGCCGCGGCGTCTATGCGGCGCCGCTCCGGATGCTCGCGCAGGAGGCGCACCGGCGGCTCTCGGCCGAGCTGGGGGAGGGGCGCGTCGGCCTCGTGACGGGCGAGGAGCGGGTCAATCCCGGCGCGCTGATCGTCTGCTGCACGGCCGAGATGGCGCCGGCGAGCGGCGAGACGCTCGTGCTGGACGAGGTGCAGTGGGCGGAGGACGAGGAGCGCGGCTCGGCCTGGACGCGGCTCCTGCTCGGCGGCGACTACCGGCACGTGCTGCTGCTCGGCGCGGTCGAGGCGCTGCCGCTCGTCCGTCACGCGTTCCCCCAGGCAGAGATCCGCTTCTTCGAGCGGAAGGCGCCGCTCGACTGGGCCGGCCGGCGGGCGATCACCGGCCTCGGCCCGGGTACCGTCGTGGTCGCCTTCAGCCGCCGCGCCGTGATCGGCCTCGCGGGCGAGCTGAACCAGCTCCACCCGGGACGCGTCGCCTGCCTCTACGGCGCGATGCCGCTCGCCTCGCGGCGGGAGGAGATCGACCGCTTCGCCGCCGCCAGCGCGGAGGTGTGCGCCGCGACCGACGTCCTCGGGCACGGCGTCAACCTGCCGTGCGAGACGCTCCTCTTCGCCGAGACCACGAAGTTCGACGGGAAGGAGCGCCGCGATCTCGAGCCGTGGGAGATCGCCCAGATCGCGGGCCGCGCCGGCCGCTTCGGCTTCCACGAGCGCGGCCACGTCGGCGTCCTCACAGGCGTGCCGTGGGCGGATCCGGACCCGGAGCTCGTTCGCGCGGCGCTCGTCCCGCACGTCCCGATCGAGGACGGGCACCTCGGCTACCGCGTCGTCGACAGCGGCCGCCTGCGCCCGCAGCTCTCCGACCTGAACGTGACGCGGGTCGACGAGCTCGAGCCGGCGCTGCACGCGTGGCGTCAGGCTGCGCTGCGCTACTGGAGCGTCGACGGCTGGCTCGAGGTCGAGTCGATCCAGCCGGTGCTCGCGCGGCTCGACGCGGTGCGCGACGCCCTCCACCACGCGCGCCGCACGCTCGGGCTCGCCGACGTGTGGAAGCTCGTGCAGGCGCCGGTCGACGAGGACGGCGCCCCGCTGCTGGGCACGCTCGCCGCCGCGGTCGCGGGAGACAAGCCGCAGCAGACGGTGCTGGGCTGGATCCTCGACCCGCGCCGGCTCGACGCGGCCGGGCTGGAGGAGGCGGAGCAGGCGGCGCGGGAGGCGTCGATCCTGCGCTGGTTCGCGCTCCAGTACCCGGGCGTCGCCGGCGTCACGATCGAGCGGGCCGCCGCGCTCGAGGAGGCCGCCGCGGCCCGGGTCGTGCGCGAGCTGCGCGCAGAGATCGAGGATCCGACGATCGGCCGCTGCCGCGTCTGCGGCGCTCGCACCGCGCCCTGGGCGACGCTCTGCGACCGCTGCTTCATGGCGCGCGGCTACCGCGCCGGCCGCCGCTAGCGCAGCAGCAGCTGCGTGGCGCGGAAGAGCGCCATGGTGCGGCCGTCGGGGCCGGTGATCGTCGCGTCCCAGAGCTGCGTCGTCCGGCCGCCGTGGACGAGCTTCGCGTCGGCGTCGATCGTGGCTCCGGGCTGGGCGGTGCGGAGGAAGTTCGTCTTCAGCTCGATCGTCGTGAAGCCGGTCGCGCCGTGGGGGAGGTTGAGGATGCAGCCGTAGCCGCACGCCGAGTCGGCGAACCCCACGACGGTGCCCGCGTGGAGGTAGCCGTTCGGCGCCATGTGCTTCTCCTCGAGCTCGAGTCGCGCGTGGACGGAGCCCGTTCCGGCTTCCTCGAACTCGATACCGAGCAGTCCGGGGAAGCCGGACGAGCCCATCTCCTGCAGCTGGGTCAGCGTGAGCTCCACCGCTCGACCCTACCTGGGTGCGTCGGCTACGCGACAGACTTCGCGACGCCGACCGCGGTGTCCTTGGCGACCTTCGCCGTCGCCACGAGCTTCGCGATCTGCGCGTGGCGCGCGGACGTCGTCTGCGGCGGCTTCGTCTTCGTGCACACCGCCATGCCGACCTCGAACGCGCCGATCGCGAGGTGCGGGACCCAGTGCTTCCTGCCCCGCTGCCGCGCGCCGGTGAGCTGCGGCACGAGGGCGAGCGTCGCGCCGCCGACCGCGTCGAGCGCGAGATGGAGGCGCATCGGCACCACGTTCTTCACGCTCAGCTCGTAATCGGTCAGGTTCGAATAGACCGACTCGGCGCCGCCGACGGCACGCGCCACGATCCCTTCCGGGCTCGTGCGGCGGAGCCGCAGGACGGTCGGGGCGATGACGAGCGCCGGCCCGACGACGTGGTCGATCGCGCTGTGGACGCTCGTCGGAATGAACCGCATCTTCATCGTGACCTCCATTTCCGTCGTTGCCTTGGGGTTGCCGCCGGAGCCCGTCCCTACACTTGCCCGCTATGGCCAAGCAGGCAGGGGAGAAGCTGATCGTCGACAACCGCCGTGCGCGGCACGACTACCACCTCTCGGATCGCGTCGAGGCCGGCGTGGTGCTCACCGGGACGGAGGTGAAGTCGCTGCGCGGCGGGCAGGCGACGTTGCAGCAGGCGTATGCCGAGGTGCGCGGCGGCGAGGCCTGGCTCGTCGGCCTCCACGTGCCGGAGTACTCCGAGGGGAACCGCTCGAACCACGACCCGGACCGGCCGCGGAAGCTCCTTCTCCACCGGAAGGAGATCGACCGGCTCGCGTCGTCGGTGGCCGAGAAGGGGCTCACGCTCGTGCCGACGCGGCTCTACTTCCGGGACGGGCGCGTCAAGGTCGAGCTCGCGCTCGCGCGCGGCAAGGAGTTGCGCGACAAGCGCCGCGACATCGCTTCCCGCGACGCCCGGCGCCAGATCGAGCGCGAGCTGAAGAGCCTCCGGCGCTAGCCCGGCTACAATTCGTGTCCGAACATACGGGGGCGACCTGGTTTCGACGTGGTCGATCCATCCGGATGAGCTGCAAGCCGAGGTCGCCGGTTGGCCTCGTAAATCCACCGGCAAAACGCAAGTGCGAAGAACGATCTCGCACTCGCCGCCTAGGGAGACCTAGCTGGCGACGCCGCCCCGGGT